>JAKDKP010000468.1 GCA_030453285.1 Propionibacteriales bacterium | reverse complement strand
CTCTCGCCCGGCGAATCCACACCAGGCCCCGCCACCGTCACCCAGCCGCAACATTCCCCGGCCCTGATGAACCGACCTCCTCCTTCAGCCTCGGTTCTCCGGACTCAGATCCAGGACTTGAACCACATCCGGGCCAGCCACGACTGGTACGGCAGCACCGTGTCATTGAGGATCGGCAGGATGAAGGCGAAGTTGGCCGCGACGAGGGCGGTGAAGGCACCGACGAGAATGGCACCAAGCATGCGTCGCTCGCCTGTCCTGGCAGGACCAAGGAGTCGGCCCAACGCCATCGACAGGGCCATCACCGAGAACGGGATGATGACGATCGCGTAGAAGAAGAACTGTGGTCGATCGCCGGTGCCGAACCACGGCAGCCAGTTCGCCAGGACACCGACGATCGGGATGCCGAAGCGCCAGTCCCGGTTGCCGATCCACCAGAAGGCGGCCACCACGAGGGCGATCGCCGCACCCCACCACAGCAGCGGGGTGCCGGCTCCGCTGATCACCTGCAGACACTTGTCGGCGGTAGCTGGACAACCCTGACTGCCCGGGGGAATGTCATTGACCGCGTCGATCCCGATTGGTCGCGCCATCACCAGCCAGCCGATCGGACGCGCATCATAGGTGTGCTCGACGCCATTGATGTAGGCGCCGGAATGGAACGCCCAAATCTCGGTGTGATATTTCCACAGCGACGCCAGCGGTTGGCCAAGAATCCTGGTGGACAGGGCATTGGGATTGTTGGCGCCCCAGGCGCGCGCCCAGCCACCGGCGGTCGCCAACCAACTGGCCCAGGTGCTCACGTACACGATGAGGGCGACAACCACCGTCTGGACGAAGGCCGGCACGCCGTCGACGAGCAGCCCGCGCCACGACTGGAGGCCGGCACCGGCGAGGCGGCGCGCGCCGAGATCCCAGGCCAGGCTGAGCACGGCGAACGCGGCCAATCCGTACAAGCCGTTCCACTTCACTCCGCAGGCGAGGCCGAACATGACCCCTGCCAGCAGCCGCCATGGTCGCCACAAGACGACCGGACCGAAGGTGCCGCCGAGGTCGGTCAGGCCCTTGGCGTCGAGATGGCGGGCGAGTCGCTCCCGGAACCAGTCCCGGTCGACGGCCAGGCAGGCCACCGCCGCCACCACGAAAAAGGCCAGGAACATGTCCAGCAGGCCGATCCGCGACATCACGAAGTGCAGGCCGTCGAGGGTGAGCAGCAGGCCGGCCAGGCCACCGATCAGCGTCGAACGCGACACCCGGCGAACCAGGCGGATCGTGACGATGATCAACAGCACCCCGAAGATCAGCGACGGGAACCGCCAGCCGAACGAGTTCATCCCGAACAGATGCTCCCCGGCAGCGATCAACCATTTGCCGAGCTGTGGATGCACGATGAACGCCGCATCGGGATTGAACCCGTCGGGGTTGCCGGCCACGATCTGTGGGTTGACGATCTTGCCGTCGGGCCAGCCCTTCTCGTAGCCGAACTTCGACAGCGTCCACGCGTCCTTGGGGTAGTACGTCTCGTCGAACACCAGCTTGTTGGGAGTCGCCAACCCGACAAAGCGGATGACGAAGGCCACCGCCGCGATCGCTCCGGTCACCAACCAACTGAACAGTCGATCGGTCGGCATCGGATCCCGCAACCGCTCGATCGTGCTCTGCCGATTGGGGTCGACGGACTCGCCACGGTCGGTGTCGGTCGCCACGTCTGACGAGGCCGGCGCAGTGAGAGTCACGCGCGCCATCCTAGGTGTCAACGAGCGCACGCACTCACGACCGTGAGCCGGCGAGGGACGAGCGACCCCAGGGACCATCGTCCCCGAGGCACCGACCCCACCACCATCCTCACTGCGTCGAAGCGTCCGGGCCGAACCGCGTCACCCGACCTGGGTACGGGCCCGTGTGTGACATCGTGGGCGGCGTGAGCATTCGAGAGGGCGGCGCCCTTGTGTTGGCGGCCACCCCGATCGGTGACAGCTCCGACGCGTCACCGCGCCTGCTCACCGAGTTGGTGGGCGCGAACGTGATCGCTGCCGAGGACACTCGACGGCTGCACGGGCTCAGTCAGCGCCTGGGCATCACGATCACTGGCCGCGTGGTCTCCTACTTCGAGGGCAACGAGGCAGCCCGTACGCCGGGACTCGTTGACGAGATCGCGGCTGGCCAGCGCGTGCTGCTGGTCACCGATGCCGGCATGCCGTCGGTCTCGGACCCCGGCTATCGGCTGGTGACGGCGGTGATCGAGGCCGGCCTGCCAGTGACAGCGGTCCCCGGGCCCTCGGCGGTGCTGACCGCGCTCGCCCTGTCCGGGCTGCCGGTCGACCGGTTCGCCTTCGAGGGATTCGCTCCGCGCAAGTCCGCCGAACGTCGACGCCGTCTTGCCGAGGTCGCCGACGATCCACGCACCACGATCTGGTTCGAGGCGCCGCACCGGGTGGCCGCCTTCCTGAGCGACGCCACCGAGGTGATCGGCGCCGACCGGCCCGCTGCGGTCTGCCGCGAGCTGACCAAGACGTACGAGGAGGTGCGGCGTGGACCCCTGGTCGAGCTGGCCGAGTGGGCCGCCGACGGCGTACGCGGTGAGATCACGGTGGTGATCGCCCCTGCACCGGCGGCCGATGTTGATCTTGGTCAAGCCGTCGCCCGGGTCGCCGAGCTCACGGCGGCCGGCGAGCGCACCAAACCGGCCGTTGCCGCGGTCGCCGCCGAGACCGGTATCGCCAAGAATCTGTTGTACGACGCCGTGCTCGAGGCCCGACGCAGCTGACCATCAGTTTGGCGAGTCATCATGGGGGAAGCGGTGACCGCGAGTACCCGGCCAGAACTTCCCCCATCCCGATCGCAGAGAGGACGCATGTGAAGAAGGAGTTGCCACCGGACACCGCGGCGCTGCCCCGTCCGGTCACCGACAGCCACTGCCATCTCGACGCCACCACCGAGCTGTCCGGCCTCACCACGGCCGATGCGTTGGCTCGAGCGGCCGCGGCCGGCATCACCCGGATCGTCCAGGTCGGCTGCGACGTGGAGTCCTCCCGATTCGCGGTCGAGACCGCTGCCGCGTACGAGCAGGTGATCGCGACGGTTGCC
>JAKDKP010000467.1 GCA_030453285.1 Propionibacteriales bacterium | reverse complement strand
AGCCTGTACGGGGTGCCGATCATCAGCCGTCGGCAGGTGAACTACTCCACCATCGATCCGGCGCTGTGCCGGGAGCTGTTCATCCGGCGCGCGCTGGTCGAGGGGGACTGGCGTACCCGGCACCAGTTCTGGACCCGCAACGAGGAGGTGCGGGCTGAGGCCGCCGCACTGGAGGAGCGCACCCGTCGCCGCGACATCCTGGTCGACGACGAGACGATCTTTGCCTTCTACGACCGCCACGTGCCTGCCGACGTGGTCAGCGTCGCGCATTTCGACCGCTGGTGGTCCTCCCAACGCAGCGAAACCCCGGGGCTGTTCGATCTGACGCTGGAGGACTTGATCGACAACGGCGCCGCCGGCGTGGAGCGTTCGGACTTTCCTGATCATCAGAGAGTGACCACCGCCACCGGGCAGGTCGACGTGCCGTTGGCGTACGTCTTCGATCCCGGCTCCGGCCGGGATGGCGTGACCGCCACGGTGGATCTCACCATGATCAACCAGCTCAACGGTGATCCGTTCTCATGGCAGGTGCCTGGGTTGCGCGTCGAGCTCGCCACCGAGTTGATCAGATCCCTGCCCAAGGGGGTGCGGACCCAATTCGTCCCGGCTCCTGATCATGCTCGACGAGCACTCGCCTGGTTGTCCGAACGGGGGATCGGGCCAGATGCGATGTCGCTGCCCGAGGCCCTGGCGACGGCGCTCCGCGCCTTGACCGGCCAGCCGGCCGACGGGTTCGACCTGGACAAGGTGCCCGCGCACCTGCGGACCACCTTCGAGGTCGTCGAGGATGGTCGTACCCAGGCCAGCGGCAAGGACCTCGCCGCGCTGGCCACCGAGCTGCGCCCCAGGCTCACCCGCAGTCTCAGCCGCGCTGCAACGCATCTGACCCGGAGCGGGGCGACCGATTGGGCGTTCGGCACCATTCCCGCCGAGGTCGAGCTGGTGCGCGGGGGACACACCGCTCTGGGGCATCCGGCGCTGGTCGATGAGGGCGCAGGCGTCGGATTGGTCGTCCACGACGATCCCGTACGGGCCGTCCAGGCAGGTCGAGGCGGATTGCGTCGGCTGGTCATGATCAACACTCCCGACCCGACCAAGTGGGTGGTCGGGCACGTGAACAACACCGACAAGTTCACCCTCGCCGCCAGCCCGTACCCACGCGTCCCCGCCCTGTTGGCCGATGCCCGGTTGGCTTCGGTCGGCAGTCTGATCATGGTCGCGTCCACCGAGGTTCGCGACGCCGCGACCTTCACCGCACTGTGCGACACAGTGCGTCAGGACAATGCCGAACGGATGCGAGACATCGTCGTCCTGGCCGCCGAGGCGATTCGGATTCACCAACAGGTGAAGGATCAGATTCCACGGATCAGTCAGGCCTCCGATGCGGTCGGCGACCTCACCGAGCAGGTGGACAACCTGGTCTTTGACGGATTTCTGGCCGCGACCCCGTACGAATACCTCACCGAACTGCCCCGGTATCTGCGAGCCGCGCTGGTCCGGGCCGAGACCCTGGCGGTGACACCGGCGAAGGATCTCCTCGGTGCCGAGACGGTGTACGAGGTGGAGGACGCCTACGCGGAGTTGTGCCAGGAGTTGCCTGCCGGTCCGCTGCCCGACGAAGTGGCGGCCGTCGGCTGGATGATCGAGGAACTGCGGGTCTCGTTGTTCGCCCAACGACTCGGTGCCCGGGGACCGATCTCGCGCAAGCGGATCATGAACGCCCTGGCCGGTGCTCGCTCCCTGGTCGCATGATCAACAACTGGTCGGATGATGATCATCTGTTCACCCGGTCCGGCAGCGGGGTGATGATCGGCTCGACCGTTGGCCGTTGCTGAGAAGAGGGTGGCCGCAGCACCTCCACCCGGTCGCCGACGGCGAAGGTCGTCCACCACGGATCGACGATCCGAATGGCCAGCGGCGGGGTGAATGCCTGCTGACGTAGGGAGATCAACAATGTCTCCCTGCCGTCGAGCAGGGCGGCGTCGGCAGGGTCGGCGGTCCGCGGGGCGCAGATTCAGCTCCGTCTCGGTGCAAACACCCACCTCGACCCGTGCGGCAAAGGTGACCGCGAAACCGACCAGTGAAACGAGGGAGAGCCGCTGGGGCTCCGTGCGGTCCTGAATCATGACCTCCACCGCGACATCGTTCTGATCCGTCCGTCGGGTCACCAGCGTCGAACCGGCCGGTGCAGGAGGAAGCATCGCCTCGGTCACGGTCTGGTGTTCCGATGTCACCGATTCGCCGGTCCGGACGAGTTGGGCACCGTTGGCGAGCTCGGCAAGACCGACGTCGACGCGGGCAGCATTGGCCTAGCGATCGGCGACAAGCCGAGTTCGAGGGTCCCCGACGGCAGGACCCGGCACGGAGTGGTGTCGAAGATGGTGCCCTGACCAGGACTGTCGGGGACCGGCTGGACGGCGATGGTTGCGTGGACCGACACCGCCGTGTTGGGCAGCTCGGCGGTGTCGGCTTGGGGCCGGGCAACGACGGAGGGCCAGACCTTCGTGGTCTCGGCGACGTTCGTCCGTACGGTCACTGTGGCCGACTCGACCGGTGCGAGGGCGGTCAGGGTCGCCTCCAGTCCTCGCGCCCAGGCCTCGCAAGCCGAGTCCGAGGTCGGTCGCCAGGCCGGTGAGCAGGACCTGTCGTCGACGCAGGAGAGCCATCGGTCCATCGTGGCAGGACGGGAGAGCACGTGTTTCGCTCCAAGCGCACCGCCACGGCGTACCGATCACTCCGGTCGGCGGATACTGCGTGGTTGGATGGCAGACATGATCGAACCGCAGTCTCTGTACACCCTGGACGCCGCGGTCGCCGAGTCGATGGCCGGCCACCGACCGGTGCTGCTCAACCTGCTGGACGGATTCATTGACGCTGGCCAGGTCGGTCGAACCCTCGTCTCGACGATTCTTGAGCACTGTGAGCACGAGGTGCTGGCCACCTTCGACCATGATCAACTGCACGACTACCGGAGCCGGCGCCCGATGATCGTGTTCGACACCAACCGCTACTCCGAACTCACCGAGGTTCATGTCCTGTTGCACAAGGTGACCGATCCGCACGGTGAGGTGTTCCTGCTGCTGGAGGGCC
>JAKDKP010000466.1 GCA_030453285.1 Propionibacteriales bacterium | reverse complement strand
GCCCACCACCACGCCACCCCGATCCCGATGCCGGCCAGCACCCCGATCAGCGCAAAGCTGGCATCGGCGGCAATGAACTGGGTCAGACCGTACTCACTGGTGACGGCCGAACCGTCGTCACCGACGGTGTAGCCCGGCAGCGCGGTGACCCGCGGCCAGATCAACGCCGCCAGGAGGCCGACGAGTCCGGAGGCAGCCAGCAGGACGGCGATCCGCCACCAGTTCCGACCCAGCACCCCCCATCGGGAGGGTCGGGTCGACGCCGGGGGCATCAACTCGCCAGGCAGGACGGGCCGAGCAGAGCCTTCAGATCAGCCATCAGCGGAGGAGACGGCGTCACCCGGAGTTGATCATGGAGCCGCATCAAGGTCTGTTTGCCGTCCGAATCCAGTCGCAGCCGCACCTCGGTGGCGCCGGGGTGACTGGTCAGCACCGACTTCAATTGCTCCACCACCGGCGGCGTGCACCGGATCGCTGGCAACGAGATCACCACCGGGCCGGTCGGTCCTTCGGTGACGTCGGGCAGGCTCAACTCCTGACCATGCATCTCGATCGTGTCGTCCTTGGACGACATCCGACCCCGCACCCGGACGACGGTGTCGGTGGCGAGTTGGGTCGAGACAAGGGTGTAGACCTTCGGGAACAGCAGGACGTCGATCGACGCCTCCAGATCCTCGACGGTGATGATCGCCCAGTAGTCGCCCTTCTTGGTCTGCTTGCGGGTGACCTGGGTGATCATGCCGGCAATCGCGTACTGACCCTCACGGGGACCGTCCTCGGCGATCAGCTCACCCACCGAGATGTCCCGTTCGGCGGACAGCACGTGTTCCAGCCCCTGCAACGGATGGTCCGACACGTACAGGCCGAGCATCTCGCGTTCCAGGGCGAGCTTGGTCCGCTTGTCCCACTCGGTCAGTTCGGGGACCTGAATCGCGAAGGATCCGCCGCCGGTGCCGTCCCCGAAGTCACCGAACAGGTCGTCCTGGCCGTTGGCCTCATTGCGTTTCAGGTCGATCACCTGATCAACGGCCTCCTCATGAATCGTCACCAGGGAACGCCGGTTGGACCCCATCTCGTCGAAGGCGCCAGCCTTGATCAACGACTCGATCACTCGCTTGTTGCAGGCCACCAACGGCACCTGGTCGAGGAAGGCGTTGAAGCTGCGTGCCTTGCCGTGCTCGTTGCGCGCATCGACGATGCCGGCCACCACGTTGGCACCGACGTTGCGGATCGCGGTCAGCCCGAAGCGGATGTCGGTGCCGACCGGGGTGAAGTTCGCCTCGGACTCGTTCACGTCCGGCGGCAACACCTTGATGCCCATCCGGCGGCACTCGCCGAGATAGATGGCCATCTTGTCCTTGTCGTCCTTCACCGAGGTGAGCACCGCGGCCATGTATTCGGCCGGGTAGTTCGCCTTGAGGTACGCCGTCCAGTACGACACCTGCCCGTACGCCGCGGCGTGGGCCTTGCCGAAGCCGTAGTCGGCGAACGGCATCAGCGCATCCCAGATGGCTTTGACCGCGCCGTCGGAGAAGCCGCGCTCCTTCATCCCCGCCTCGAAGGGGATGTACTCGGCGTCGAGCACCTCCTTCTTCTTCTTGCCCATCGCCCGGCGCAGCATGTCGGCGCGACCCAGGGTGTACCCGGCGAGCTGCCGGGCGATTTCGATCACGTCCTCCTGGTAGACCACCAGGCCGTAGTTCTGTCCGAGCACCGGCTCCAGGGCCTGCACCACCTCGGGGTGCGGGTACTCCACCTTCTGCTGGCCCGAACGGCGCTTGGCGAAGTTCGTGTGGGAATCGATCCCCATCGGGCCGGGCCGGTACAGCGCGATGGTCGCCATGATGTCGGTGATCTGCTGAGGGCGCATCTGCCGCAACAGTTGACGGGTGCCCGATCCGTCGAGCTGGAAGACCCCCAACGTGTCACCCCGGCTGAGCAGGTCGTACGTGGCCTGGTCGGTCGGATCCGCACCCAAGGCATCAAGATCAAGTTCGATGTCCCGGTTCAGCTGTACGTTGGCCACCGCGTCGCCCAGGATGGTCAGATTCCGCAGCCCCAGGAAGTCCATCTTGACCAGGCCGAGGGACTCGCATGACGGGTAGTCGAACTGGGTGATGATCGCCCCGTCCTGCTCCCGCTTCATGATCGGGATGATGTCGATCAGTGGCTCCGAGGCCATGATCACCCCGGCCGCATGCACGCCCCACTGTCGCTTCAACCCCTCGATGCCGACGGCCTTGTCGAAGATCGACTTCGCCTCGGGATCCTGCACCAGCAGGTCACGGAACTCCCCGCCCTCGGCGTACCGCTTGTGCTGGGGATCATGGATCTGGGTGAGCGGCACATCCTTGCCCATCACCGCTGGCGGCATCGCCTTGGTGATCCGATCCCCCACCGAGAACGGGTGACCCAGCACGCGGGCGGAATCCTTCACCGCCTGCTTGGCCTTGATGGTCCCGTACGTGACGATCATCGACACCCGGTCGTCGCCGTACTTGTCGGTGACATAGCGGATCACCTCACCCCGGCGACGCTCGTCGAAGTCGACGTCGAAGTCAGGCATCGACATCCGCTCGGGGTTCAGGAACCGCTCGAAAGTGAGTTTGTACTGCAAGGGATCCAAGTCGGTGATCCGCATGGCGTAGGCACACATCGAGCCCGCGCCCGAGCCGCGCACGCCGGTCCGGATGCCCTGGTCCTTGGCCCACTGCATGAAGTCGGCGACAACCAGGAAGTAGCCGGGATATCCCTTGCCGATGATCACCTCGGACTCGAAGTCGGCGCGGGCCCGTACCTCCTCGGAGATGCCGTTGGGGTAGCGCATCTGCAGCCCCTTCTCGACCTCCTTGAGGTACCACGAGGTCTCGTCCTCCCCCGGTGGGCACGGGAAGCGCGGCATGAACCGGCCCTCGCCCTCGGTGAAGTCGATGTTGCAGCGTTCGGCGACCTCGAGGGTGTTGTCGCAGGCCTCGGGCAACTCGGCGAAGACCCGCCGCATTTCCTCGGCACTCTTGAGGTAGTAGCCGTCACCGTCGAACTTGAACCGCTTGGGGTCGTCCATCGTCGAGCCGGACTGGACGCAGAGCAGGATCTC
>JAKDKP010000465.1 GCA_030453285.1 Propionibacteriales bacterium | reverse complement strand
GGCGTCGGCTTCCAGTCCAGGCCGTTGGTGGAGGTGTACAACACCGGATCGGCGTCCTTCACACCGGTGGTGCCGATGGCGACGAATCCCTTGTCGGTGGCGCTGGGGCGTCCGACCCAGCCCTTGGGGTCCGGTGTCTCGGCCTTCTTGATTTTCCACGTCCTGCCGCCATCGACCGACACCCAGAAGTAGGGATCGACCTCGGCATCGTCTCCCGCGCGACCATCACCGGAGAGGACAATCGTCTGCCCCGTGACCAGGACACCACTGGCACCACCAGAGACCATCCCGGTCATCGGCAACCTTTTCAACGACCACTTCTGGTCCTTGCCCTGAGTCCAGTACGCAGGGCGGAGATCCCCCGTACGATTACTGGTTGCTCCGACCGCGAACATCCCCGTCGGTCCTTCGGCAATGTCATACATCGTGCGCTTGTTGTCATCGTTGCCGGAGAGATCGGAGAGTTCGAAGCTTCCGAACTCTCCGGAGCTGCGCTGGCTGATCTTGCTCGATCGGCCTCGTACCAACGAATCCGGGGTCTTCCCGGACAGGACAAGTGCAGACCTGTTGGCATCGCTGTTCGAGCTGGTATTCCCAACCATCCACCAGGCACCGGCCAGATACCGCGTACTCGCCACCGACGACATGGAGTAGTCCCCATCTGCCTCGAACGTGGCATCCAACAGGGACAGCTTGCCGCCCCGCTGACCCTGCCACGCAATGACCTGGTCGTTGACCAAGGTGCGCTGCTGCCCCCAAGCAACGATCTGCCCCTGATTGGAGGCGACCCCCTCAACCGTGTGGTCGAGGTTCGTGCTCAGCGGTGCGGCATCACCGAAGGTGCCGTCGGGTTGGGAATACCAGATGGCGGGGAATCCGTTGGCGTTGCCGACGGCCACGAATCCGTCGGCCGTACGGGCCAGGGCACCAGGTGCCACCACGGGCAGATCCGCCTTGGCTGCCGGGTACTTCTCCTCGGTGAAGGTGGCGCCGTCGTCGGTTGACCGCCAGATCGATGCGGTGTCGGTGTTGGCGGTGTTGCGCTGCGCGAACGCCAGGAGACCGGATCCGGTCTGGACGACGGCGTTGATCGACCATTCCCCCCGGCCGGTGAGGCCGGTCGGGATCTTGGCTGGTTGCCACGCACCGCCGGAGCGCCGATAGATCACCGGCTTGTCCCCACTCTTCTCCTTCTGCGGATTCACCTCGAGCACCATTGCATCCCCGTCGCCGACCAGGTCGACCGAATCGATGTCGGCGCCCGAGATCCTCGCCGAGCTCGCCTCGCGCGACCATCGCTTGCCGTCCCGACTGAGGTAGCTGGCAGGGCGATATTCGCCCCGGGTGTCGGCGCCGTGCAGGGTGGCCACGAACCCCTTGTCCAAGGCCTTGACCGCAGTGAGATCGGAGACGAATTCGCTGTCGGTGCGACCCACCTCGGGACGCGGCTGCTCCCGCCAGGTTGCCCCGGCATCGGCGGACCGCCACACGACGGGGATGGTCTGTTCGTCCCCCGAACCGGTCTTGGAGCCGACGGCCACCACGGTGTTGCCTTGGATCGCGACACTGTTGAGATTTCCCTTGCCCCGGCCACCCGAACGCTTCCAGTCGGTGCCGTCCAGGCTGGTCCAGAAGCCGACCTCGAGATCGCCGGTGGCCGGTGAGATCGAGCCGCCTGCAATCAGCTTGTCGCCGCTCAGCACCACCTCGGACAGGTAGGTGTTGGAGGGATCCAGCACCGCCTTGTCGATCTTGGCCATCGACCAGGCCTTGCCATCCGTGCTGGTGACCGACACGTACCCGTCCTCGTCCCGGGCCAACGCCCACCAGCCGGTTGGGGTTCGAGTCAGATGCGAGACGTTCCAGAGCTCACGCAACTCGCGGCTGACCTCGGTCTCCTGCCACGTACGGCCACCGTCCTCGGACCACCGATAGGTGCTCGCATAGGTGTCACCCGAGGTCCAGCCGAGACCGACCACGAAGTCACCGTCGGCGGCCACCTCGTCGATCACGTCGTCCACGCCGGTGGTCCGCTGGTTCGGGATCGGAGCGAACTGCGACACCGGGAACGGCGGTGGTGCCGGCGGCTCGGACGTGGCCGGCTGGTCGGGCTTCTTGGCGCCAGGCAGCAGCGAGCAGCCACTCAGCACCAGCAGCAGGGTCAGGAACGGAATCAGGACGAGTCGACGGAGCGACATCAGGTCTCCTCGGGGACGAGAAACTGCGGACACTGTGAACAGGCCGACGACCGAGCCTTCGCATGAGCGCGATGGGCAAGAACCTTCTCCTCCTGGCCCTGAGCACCTGCTGACCCTGAGCCGGGCGGCGACGTGCCGGGGCGGGGGTTCCTCCAAGGCCGGACCCCCTTGCGCCCGACACGGACGTCTGCGGCAGAGTGGTTGGGCGGTCGCAACGAGGCGGCCCGGAGGAGAGGACAGCGATGAACACGCGGAGTTCGGCACCGGCGAAGGTGGCGGTCGTGGGCGCCGGCATGGTTGGCCTGTCGACGGCCTGGTTCCTGCAGGAGCATGGCGTCGAGGTCGAGGTGCTGGACCGTACGGGGGTGGCGGCCGGTTCGTCCTGGGGCAATGCCGGCTGGATCACCCCGGGGATCTCCACTCCGCTGCCCGATCCGGCCGTGCTGTCGTACGGCATCCGCGCCGTCCTCTCCCCCGACTCGCCGGTGTACGTCCCGGTCACCACCGACCTCCGCCTGCTGCGCTTTCTGGCCCGCTTCACCCGTAACAGCACGATGCGCCGGTGGACCCGAGCGATGCGTTCGCTGGTCGGTATCAACGGCCACGCACTGAGCAGTTTTGACGCCCTCGCCGCGGGCGGCGTCAGCGCGCCGGCGCACGAGGCCCAGTCCTTCATCGCCGGCTACCGCACCAAGGACGAAACCGAGTTCCTGCTCACGGAACTGCGCCACATCACCGACTCCGGGCAGGACATCGACTTCGAGGAGCTCACCGGTGACCAGGTCCGCGCCGCCGAGCCGACCTTCTCCGACCAGATCGGTGCCGGCATCCGGCTGCTCGGGCAGCGCTACCTCAACCCCGGTGAGTTCGTCGCCGCCCTGGCCGACTCCGTACGAGAACGCGGCGGCACGAT
>JAKDKP010000464.1 GCA_030453285.1 Propionibacteriales bacterium | reverse complement strand
GGCGAGGCGGAGTTTGCCGCGATGCGACCACGTTCGATCTTCCTGAACCTGTGCCGGGGATTTGTTGTTGATCATGATTCCCTGCGCGACCACCTCGCCTCGGGTCACATCGCCGGAGCCGCGGTGGACGTCTTCCCGACCGAGCCCAAGAAGGCGGGGGAGGCCTTCAGCTCCAGCCTGCAGAACCTGCCCAATGTGATCCTCACCCCGCACATCGGTGGTTCGACGCAGGAGGCGCAGGAGGACATCGGACGGTTTGTCGCCGGAAAGCTCCGCGACCTGGTCTCCTCCGGCGTCACCACCATGTCGGTGAACATGCCGCAGGTGCAGATCGAGGACGCCACCGACGGTCCGCGCATCCTGTACGTGCATCGCAACGTCCCCGGTGTGCTGGGCCGGGTGAACAGCATCCTTGCCGAGTCCGGCGCCAACATCGAACGCCAGATGCTCTCCACCCGTGGCGAACTGGGCTATGTGGTCACCGACGTGGCCGGTTCGGTCGACGAAGGACTGCTGGCGACCCTGCGCGAGCTGCCCGAGACGGTGCGCCTGCGGGTCGTCGACTGAGCTGTGCGTGCGGAGACTCAGTCGTCCCCGTCGGCGGGAGGGGTGAGTTGAGCCAGCACGGCATCGTGCAACAGGCCGTTGGTGGCATAGGCCCCGTCGCCATGCGGGCCGTCGGTGCCGGCCAGGTCGGTGAACCGGCCACCGGCCTCGGTGACCACGACCGCGCAAGCGGCCATGTCGTGCAGGGCCAGCTCGGGTTCACAGGCGATGTCGACCGCGCCCTCGGCGAGCAGGGCGTAGGACCAGAAGTCGCCGTAGGCACGGGTCCGCCAGCAGGAGCGCATCAGGTCGACGAACTCCTGACCCTGACCCGCCTCCACCCAGCCCGACACCGAGGAGTACGACATCGATGCGTCCTCGATCGTGCCGATCGCCGACACACCGATCTGTTCGGATTTCATCAGCGATTTGCCGGCGAACGCGCCCTGCCCTCTGGCGGCCCACCAACGTCGGCCCAGAGCGGGTGCGCTGATCACGCCGACAACCGGCTCGTCATTGATCAACAAGGAGATCAACGTCGCCCACACCGGCACCCCCCGTACGTAGTTCTTGGTGCCGTCGATCGGGTCGATCACCCAGCGGCGTGGCCCCCATCCGGTGTCGGCCAGCTCTTCACCGTGTACGGCGTCGCGCGGGCGAGCCCGGCTGAGGGTGCGGCGGATCGCCTCTTCCACGGCGATGTCGGCGTCGCTGACCGGCGTCATGTCGGGCTTGGAGTTGATCTTGAGATCGCCCGCCTTGAACCGACTCATCGTGATCGAGTCCGCGTCATCGGCCAGCAGGTGGCCGAGCCGGAGGTCATCGGTCAGGTTCGCATCGATCGGCATGGCGTCAGGCTAGTCGGTCTGGCCGCGGGCGGCGATCATGCGGCGGAACGACTCGACGCGCGCGCTACCCAGTTTGCCTTCGGCGACGGCGACGTCCAACCCGCAGCCCGGCGCATCCGCGGCGTGTGAGCAGGCGCGGGGACAGGATTCGGTGAACTCGTCCAGATCGGCGAAGGCGGCGATGATGCGCTGCGGAGTGACATGACTCAGCCCGAAGGACCGCACCCCGGGGGTGTCGATCACCCAGCCCCCGGGGGAGGGCAATTCGAGCGCGACGGCCGAGGTGGAGGTGTGCCGGCCGCGGCCGGTGACCTCGTTGACCACGCCGATCTCGCGCAACGCATCAGGGATCAGCGCATTCACCAAGGTGGACTTACCGACTCCGGAATGTCCGATGAACACGCTGCGCTCACCGGAAAGGTGATCACGCAGGGCACCAAGATCAGCCCCGGGCTCGGTCACCACCACCGGCACGCCGAGCGGAGTGTAGGCGGCGAGCAATTCGTCGGGGGAGGCAAGATCAGCCTTGGTGAGGCAGAGCAGTGGCTGCAGCCCGGCGTCGTAGCCGGCGACCAGGATCCGGTCGATCATCCCCGTACGGGGTGGTGGATCGGCCAGGGCGGTCACGATCACCAACTGGGTGGCGTTGGCGACGATCGGGCGTTCGTACGGGTCGTCGTCGTCGGCGGTACGGCGCAGCACCGTCTCGCGCTCGGTCACCTCGACGATGCGGGCGAGTGTGCCCTCCGCTCCGGAGGTGTCACCCACCACCCGTACCCGGTCGCCGACGATCACGCCCTTGCGTCCTAGTTGGCGTGCCTTGGTGGCCGACAGGGTGTGATCGTCGAGCAGGCATCGGTACCGGCCCCGGTCGACGGTGATCACCGTGGCGACGGCGGCTGAGGAGTAGTCGGGGCGGTCCTTGGTCCTCGGCCTCGTACGGCGTTGCGGTCGGTCGAATCCCTCTTCGTCATCGATGCCGATCGAGCGGCGGGTCACCAGGACCCACCACCGTTGATCACGCGGATTCTCCCGGTTCGCCATCGGGGTCGAGAGCATCGGAGGTGGTGACCGCGTCGTTGATCATCTGCTGCCACAGCGCCGGAAACTCCGGCATCGTCTTGCTGGTCACACCGACATCGTCGAGCACGATGTCGTGGACCACCAGGCCGAGTAGGGCGCCGGCCTGGGCCATCCGATGATCGGCATAGGTGGCGAAGGTGTTGCCGTACAGCATGGCGGGATGGATCTTGAGCCCGTCCTCGTTCTGCTCGATCCGCGACCCGATGTTGCTCAACTCGCGTTCGAGGGCGGCCAACCGGTCGGTCTCGTGCAGTCGGATGTGGGCTACACCGTGGATGTGGCTGGTGTTCTGGGCCAGGGCGGCGACCGCGGCCACGATCGGCGTCAGCTCCGATGCCTCGGACAGGTCGACGTCGATGCCGTCGAGATGGGTGCCGCCGGTGACGGTGAACCCATCGGCGTCCAGCGCCGTGTGACAACCGAACTGGCCGAAGATGTGGCGCAAGCGGTCGCCGGGCTGGTGGGTGGTGATCGGCCAGCCGGGGATGGTGACGGTGCCCATGGTGATCGCGGCCGCCGCCAGGAAGGGGGCGGCATTCGACAGGTCGGGCTCGATCGTGCAGTCCTGTGCCGCGATCGGTCCGGGGAACACGATCCACCATCGCTCTCCGTCGGCGCTGCCGCCGGTCTCCACCC
>JAKDKP010000463.1 GCA_030453285.1 Propionibacteriales bacterium | reverse complement strand
AAGTGAGCGCGTATCCGGACCGGTACGACAACTACGAGCCCGTCGCCGAACAGATCCTCACCACCCTCACGAGCACCGGCGTTGGTGCTCCCGCGACCATCGCCCCGGCGCTCGTGCTCGCCGCGGAACCGGTGACAGAGTCGTCGCGGGTGGTGTTCCCGCTGCCTGAGGGCACCTGGGTTGCCACCTCGCCGTTCGGGCCGCGCACGCACCCCATCACCGGCGAGGAAGAGTCCTTCCACACCGGCGCAGATTTCTCCGCCCCTGACGGCACGCCGATCCTTGCCGCCGCGGACGGCACAGTGACGGTATCTGAGTTCTCCGGTGGGTACGGCGGCCTCGTCGTCCTCGAACACCACATCGACGGGCAGACCGTCGCGACAGCGTATGCGCACTCGTGGGAGACCGGCATCCACGTCCGGGCCGGCGACCAGGTGCGGGCCGGGCAGCACATCGCCGACGTCGGCTCCAGCGGCATGTCGACGGGCCCGCATCTGCATTTCGAGGTCCGCCAGGGCGGCACCGACGGCGAGTACATCGACCCGGCGAAGTGGCTCAACGACCACGACGCCGCCGACCTCCCCGAGGCCGACGTGCCACCGGCCGGGCAGGAGGAGTGCGACACCGGGGCCGGGGCGCTGGGTGATCCAGTGCCGGTCGAGGGCGACCCGGATGAGCTGGTGGACGATCCGACTAGCGACGGGCAGATCACGGTGCGGATGCTCAGCGTCTACGAACAGACGCTGGCCGGGTTCCCGGAGTCGACGTGGGCGTGCTACTCGCCGCGCCCCGGTCAGAAATCCGAGCACCCGCTCGGACGGGCCTGTGATGTGGCGTTCGGGAACGCGATCGGCCAGTACCCGACCCCGGGACAGCTCGAGTACGGGTGGCAGGTCACGAACTGGCTGATGCAGCACGCCGAGACGCTCGGTGTCGAATACCTGATCTGGCAGGGCAAGATCTGGTCCCTGGCCCGCGCCGACGAGGGATGGCGCGACTACACCGGCGGCGGGATGCACGACCCCGGCGATGTCACCGGCGGCCACTACGACCACCTCCACATCACCGTGAAAGCGGGTGCGGCGTGATGAACGTGTTCCCGGACTTCGACGGTCTCTCCGGCATCAGCGAGCTGCGCGAGGTCGCCGGTGCGCTGCTCATGTTCGTGCTCGTGGTGGCGGTGCTGATGCTGATCGTGTCCGCGATCTGCTGGGCCATCGGCGCTGCGAACGGCAACTACCAGGTCGCGACGAAAGGCCGCATCGGCGTGTTCATCGCCCTCGGCGGCGCGATCCTCGCCGGCGCCGGCGTCGCCTGGATGAACTGGCTCATCACCATCGGCGGACAACTCTAGGTCGCCTCCCACGCGGCTCGCACGGGCTCGTCACGGGTGCTTCGGCATCCCGGGGCGGGCCTCCTTTTTGTGCCCGATGGGGGCGGGGTGCACCTGGCGGTCGGAACTGTCGTCCGTCTTCTGAAAGGACACTCATCGTGATTGACATCGACCCCAACTCCTCCGGGCTTCCGGGCATCGAGCAGCTGCGCACGATCGTCGGCGCCGTGATGACCGTCGGCCTCATCCTCAGCGTCCTCGCCCTGATCATCTCCGCGATCATCTGGGCCTACGGCTCCAACAGCAGCAACCCGCACCTCGCGGGGAAGGGAAAGACCGGCCTGCTGATCTCCTGCGGCGCGGCGATCATCTGCGGCGGATCGGTCGCGCTCATCAACTTCTTCTGGGGCGTCGGCCAGCAGGTCTGACCTCATCCCTTCTGCGTGTGAAAGGAGGGGCCTGCCGTGAGCGTGTGCGACATCCCCGTCATCTCCAACGTGTGCGATGCGGTCGGCGAGGGCACCGCATCCCTGATCGCTGCCCCGTTCGACTGGCTCGCCTCCTCGATGGCCGGGGCGGCGGCCTGGCTGATGGAGACCATGTGGACCGTCTTCGACACCACGACCCTGGTCGATCTCACCCAGCCGGGGTTCGTGTCCGTCTACAACCTGCTGTTCGGGATCGCCCTGTTCATCGTGGCGATCTTCTTCTTCCTCCAGCTCATCACCGGGATGATCCACCGCGACCCCACCGCCTTGTCCCGCGCCGCCCTCGGAGCGGGCAAATCGATCCTCGGATCGTTCGTGGTCATCACGCTGACGACGGTGCTGCTGGAGATCGTCGACCAGCTCTGCATCGGCCTCATCCAGGCCGCCGGTGAGACCACCGAGTCGATGGGCAATCAGCTCCTGCTCCTCGCGAACGCTCTCGCGGGCCTGAACATCGCAGCCCCAGGCGTGGGGGCGATCGTGTCGATCTTCCTCGCCGGTCTCATGATCGCCGCGATCGGGATCGTCTGGTTCAGCCTGCTAATCCGGAAGGCCTTGATCCTCGTCACCGTCGTCCTCGCCCCGCTCGCCCTCTCCGGCGCGTCCTGGGATGTCACGAAGGGGTGGATCGGGAAATGGGCGACGTTCCTGGTCGCGCTGATCGTCTCCAAGCTCGTCCTCGTCGTCGTGTTCCTGGTCGCGATCACACAGGTCGCGACACCGATCGACTCGGGCCTGACCGCCGTGACCGAACCCATCGCCGGCATCGTGCTGCTCGGCATCGCGGCGTTCGCGCCGTACATGGTCTACCGACTGATCAGCTTCATCGGCTTCGACCTCTACAACTCGATGGGAGCCGAGCAGGACGCGAAGAGCGCGATGAACCGGCCCCTCCCGATCCCATCCAAGCCGAACACCGACGGCACCCAGAAGATCCTCGACGGCTCCGGCGGAGACGGCGACTCCGGCGGCGGCGGTGGAGGAAGCGGCGGCGGTGGAGGAAGCGGCGGTGGGACGCCGCCGAGCACCACGCCGCCCGCCGGCAGCGAGACCGCCAGCACCGAAGCAGGCACGGAGGCCGCAGCCAGTTCGGGGCCCGCCGCCCCGGTCGTGGCCGGCGCGGTCGTCGTCAAAGAAGCCGCCGAAGCCGGCCCGGAGGCAGGTAACGAGATCGGGCAGCAGGCCGATGCCGCCGCCAGCGGCGCACAGAACACCGGCAACACTGCACCCGGCGACAGCAGCGGCAATCGCCCCGGTGACGTGGGTTCGACCGGGGCACCGCCTCCGCCGTCGCCCCC
>JAKDKP010000462.1 GCA_030453285.1 Propionibacteriales bacterium | reverse complement strand
TTTGCACTCCCCCGAGCCCGCACCCTTGGTGCCGGGATCGGCCTGGACGCTGCAAGCGGCGGTGGCCAACAACCCCGTCGCCAGCAGAACGCCGGCCATTCGCCTCGTTGTTCGACTCATCGAAACCACTCCCTTGTGTGTTGACTGTTTGTGCTGTGTTTGTCTGGCTGTGCGCCGTACGTGTCAGACCAGTCCCGACCTGGCGACCTACCCGAATCGCGGTCGGAATTTCTGCAGAGCGGCGGCGGCAACGATGACCAGGCCCTTGATCAACAACTGGACGTTGGCATCGACGTTGTTGAGCGCCAGCACGTTGTTGAGCGTGCCGAGCATCAGGGCACCGGCCAGAGTTCCGCCGATGGTGCCCGAACCACCCATCAGGTTGGTGCCGCCGATGACCACGGCGGCGATCGCGTCCAGTTCGTAGCTGATGCCATCGTTGGGGCTGCCCTGGTTGAGCTGGCCGGCGTGGATGATGCCGGCGATGGCGGCGGTGAGGCCACAGATCGCGAACACCGCCACCTTGACCCGGGCGACCGGTACACCGGCCAAGCGGGCGGCTCGCTCGTTGCCACCGATCGCGTACATGTGTCGGGAGAAGGCGGTGAAACGGAGCACCAGGATGGCCACGACACCGAGACCGAGGAAGATCACCGCCGGCACGGGCAGGACGCCGTTGATCGAGCCGGACAAGATCGAGAACGCTTCCGGCGCCTCCTTCGGACCATCTCCGTACGCGATCGGGATCCCGACGCCGCCGGACCAGATCCTGGCAAGACCGCGCGCCACCTGCAGGCCGGCCAGGGTGACGATGAAGGCTTGGATGCCGATCTTGGCGACCGCCAGACCTTGCAAGCTGCCCAGGCCGGCACCGATCAGCAGCACGATGATCAACGTCGCCGGAATGCCCAGTCCGTTGTCGACCATCAGACTCGCCGTCCCCACCGCACCGAGGCCGAGGATCGCCCCGACCGACAGATCGATGCCGCCGATCAGGATCACGAACGTCATGCCGATCGCGATGATGCCGATCTCCGACACCGCGCGCACGATGTTGCCCAGGTTGCCCGGACTCAGGAACACCAGTTCTCCGTCCCTGGTCGGAGACGCCAGGATGCCGACCACGAACACCGCCACCAGTCCGAACACGCTCTGGAAGCGGAAGATCATGTCGATGATCTGCCCCCGCCCAGAACGTCGTCCTTCCGGCCTGACGGTCGCCGGTCCCGCTCCCGCGGTCTCCGGGGAAGGTGTGTCGGGAGTGCTCATGGTTGCCTCACTGGTTCGTCTGGCTCGTTTCCGTCGGGCAGGGACCCCATCGAGGCGGCAAGAATGTCGTCGGCGGTCGCCTGCGGACCCAACTCCCGAACCACGCGGCCACCACGCAGGGCGACGATCCGGTCGCAGACACCCATCAACTCGGGCAACTCCGACGAGGCGACGAGGATGGCCATCCCCTGCTCGGCGAGCTGGCGCAACAGCCGATGGATCTCCACCTTGGCCCCGATGTCGACCCCGCGGGTCGGTTCGTCCAGCATGAGGAGGCGAGGTTCGGTGAGCAGTTGACGCCCCACGACGACCTTCTGCTGATTGCCACCGGACAAGGTGCCGACCGCCACGCGAGGGCTGGCTGCCTTCACACCCACGGCCGCCATCTCCCGTCCGACGGTGGCTCGTTCAGCCGGCCCCAGCACCACGCCGAGGCGGCACACCGTGTGCAGTGCGGCGAGCACCAGATTGTCCGACACCGAGTGCTCCAGCACCAGTCCCGACCCACGACGATCCTCCGGTACGAAGGCCAGTCCGGCGCGCAGGGCATGACGGGGGGTTCGCGGCCGGTAGGGACGCCCAGCCAGCTCCACCGTCCCAGTGATCCGCGCACCGGTGCTTGCGCCGAACAGCGTCTCGAGCAGTTCGGTACGTCCTGCGCCCATCAGGCCGGCCAGCCCCACGATCTCGCCGCCGTGCACCTCGAGGTCGATGCCGTCGGGGTCGGTCCGGCCGGGCACCGACCAGCGGCGACGACAGGTGAGATTGCGCAGCCTGAGCAGTGGCTCGGCATCCGGGTCACGCTCCGGGACGGGCCGCTCATCGGCACCGAACAGTGCGTCCTTCCGGCTGCCCACCATCAACGAGATCACTGCGTCACGATTGGTCGCATCCGGCACGATCGAGCCCGCGACCGCACCGTTGCGCAGCACAGTTGCCCGATCGGCGATCGCCTCGATCTCGTCCATCCGGTGGGAGATGTAGAGCACGCCCACCCCGTCGGCCCGCAGGGCGGCAATCACCTCGAACAGCCGTGTCACCTCGGTGTCGGCCAGCGAAGCCGTCGGCTCATCCATGATCAACACCTGGGCCTCCAGCAGCAGGGCGCGGGCGATCTCGACGAGTTGCCGCTCCCCCACCCGCAACGATCGGACCAGCCGATCGACGTCGACGTCGATGCCAAGCCTGGCCAACTGTGCTGCAGCGGCTCGCCGCATCGCCCGCAGGTCGATGGTGCCCCATCTCGTACGAGGTTCCCGGCCGAGGAACATGTTCTCGGCAATGGACAGATCCAACACCAGATCCAGCTCCTGGTGGATCGTGGCGATGCCTGCGGACTGGGCGTCGGAGGGTCCGGCGAAGGTGACCCGCCGGCCGGACCTGCGCACCTCGCCCTGATGATCGACGATCACCCCCGACAGCACGTTGACCAGCGTGGACTTGCCCGCCCCGTTCTCGCCCAGCAGGGCATGCACCTCGCCCACGGCGATGGTGAAATCAACGCGGTCGCAGGCCAACACACCGCCGAAGCGCTTGGTGATCTGCACCATCTCGACAAGCGCGGGCGCTTCTTCGGTCGCTGCCGACGTGACCACGCGGTGTCCCCCTGACATCGGTGTCGCGGGTGTCTGTTGGCCCCTCCAGACGGAGAAGTTGTCCGTCGAGAGGAGAAAACGATTACAGCAGGACGGTAGGCCCGCCCCCGTCGGACTGTCAATGGTGCACCGACCTCCGCAACCGCCGCGACCTCCACCTCGGCCTCCACCCCCTCACCCCTCCGACGAGGCCGGCCAGTTACACCCCCAGGCGGCGGGATTAAACCACCCCCCGGGGGGTGTTGTCCACCCCCGC
>JAKDKP010000461.1 GCA_030453285.1 Propionibacteriales bacterium | reverse complement strand
GGGGCGAAGGTGACGCAGGTGATCCGACCGGACCACACCAGTTCCCACAGGGCGGTGGTTGCGGCTTCCCGGTCGCCGGGCTCGCCGATCAGGTCGGCGAAGAGCCAACTCCCACCGTGCTCGAGGCGAGCCATCACCTCCGCTGAGATGCCGGTCGGAGCCCCGTACGCCTCGTCGATGGGCGGCGGCGGCACTCCGTGCGTGTGCAACACCACCCAGCCGTCGTTCTCGCCGAGCACCCCGGCGCCGGTCCAACCGACATCGCCGGCAGTGATCAACTCGTCGAGCATCTCGGGGCGATAGTCCGACACCCGCGCCGGCAGGATGAACGATTCCAGCATGCTGACCGGCAGCACCATCCCGGCGAGTTGCTCCACAGCGGCCAGCACCCCGTCCGTGCCGTATCCCCCCTGCCATCTGGGGGCTCGAGATCCGGAGCGGCGGGGCGGGTGTGGGGTGAGGCCCTGCCAGGCGGGAAGGAATCGGCCGAGGGCGGCCGGTTCGGTCGGTTCCACCTCGGCGCGCAGTGCGGCCAGGGTGCGGCGTTTGATCATCGACAGCACTCGCGTGTGGCAGAACTGATGAGCTCCGACGCCCTCGGTGAACTCGCCGGCGACCACGGTGCCGGTGCGGACCAGCCCGTTCAGCGTCGCGGCCACCACAGTGCTGCCGATCCCGTATCGCTCGGCGAGCTGGCCGGCGGTGAACGGTCCGTGGGTGCGGGCCCAGCGGGTGATCAGGTCGCCCAACGGATCAGCAGACGAGGGCGGCACCACCATGCCGGCCGGGATCGGCGCCCCGAAGGCGTCTCGCAGTCGGGGCAGGTCCTCGGTGACCGCATGCAGTGTGCGGCCAGCCAGCCGGACCGTGCCGACACGGTGGGCGTCGATCAGCTCGGTCAGGGCCTGGTCGACCGGACCGTCACCGTCCCACCGTTCGGCCAACTCCGCGCCGGTGAACGGACCGGTGGTCCGCAGCAGATCGGAGAGTTCCTCGACGGTGCTCCGCCGACGATCCCGTACGAGGGCCTGCAGCTCGGCCTCGACGTCGGCGATCACGCCCACATCGAGCACCTGATGCAATTGGTCGGCGCCGAGCAACTCGGCCAGCAGGGCGGTGTCGAGGGAGAGTGCGGCACTGCGCCGCTCCGCCAGGGGCGCGTCGCCTTCGTACACGAACTGTCCGACATAGCCGAACAGCAGCGATTTCGCGTACGGCGAGGGCTGCTGGGTTTCGACCTCGACCAGCCGGACCCGACGCGCAGCCAGATCTTGTTGCAGGGTGATCAGCCGGGGCAGGTCGAACACGTCCCGCAGGCATTCGCGCATCGTCTCGAGGATGATCGGGAAGTCGGGGTGCTGACTGGCCACCGACAGCAGCTGGGCCGAACGCATCCGTTGCTGCCACAGCGGGGAGCGGGCACCCGGATCGCGACGGGGCAGCAGCAAGGCCCGCGCCGCACACTCGCGGAAGCGGGCGGCGAACAATGCCGATCCGGCGACGGCGCGGGTGACCACCTCGGACAGCTCGTCCGGGTCGAGCAGCACCAGGTCGGCGCCGGGTGGTTGGTCGGTGGTGTCCGGAACCCTGATCACCATGCCGTCGTTGGCGGCGGTGGCGTGCACCTCGGCGCCGAACTGGTCCCGGGCCCGTTCTTCGATCGCCAGGGCCCACGGCGCGAGCACGGCCAGGCCGAGCGGGGAGTGCACGCACAACTGCCAGTCACCCAGATCGTCCCGGAATCGCTCCACCATGATCAACTCATCCGACGGCAGCAGACCGGTGGCGGCTTGCTGATCGACCAGATGGGCCAGCAGGTTGTCGGTCGCCCAGGCGTCCAGTCCGCTGCTGATCAGTTGTTGTCGGGCCGAGTCATGCCCGGCCGAGGTGATCTCACGGGTGAATCGTCCCAGCGCGGTGCCGAGTTCGGCCGGCCGGCTGGGTAGGTCGCCCTTCCAGAACGGGAGGCGTCCCGGTTGTCCGGGCGCGGGGGACACCAGGACTCGATCATGGGTGATCTCCTCGATGCGCCACGAGGTGGTGCCCAGGGTGATCACGTCACCGACGCGACTCTCGTAGACCATCTCCTCGTCGAGCTCGCCGACCCGGCGGCTGCCTCGCTGTCGTCCCGTGGCCGCCCCGTCCTCCTCGCCGGCCAGATGCACACCGAACAGGCCGCGGTCGGGGATGGTCCCGCCGGAGGTGACCGCCAGACGTTGCGCCCCGGGGCGACCGGTCAGTGTGCCGGACTCCCGGTGCCACACCAGGCGGGGTCGCAGCTCGGCGAACTCCTCGGACGGATAGCGGCCACTCAACATGTCCAGCACCCCCTCGTACGCGCTCGACGGGAGTCGGGTGAAGGCGGCACAGCGCCGGACCAGGGCGTAGGTCTGCGCCACGTCACGGTCCTCGAGGGCGCACATCGAAACCAGGTGCTGCGCCAGGAGGTCGAGCGGATTGGTCAGCTCGGTGATCTCCTCGATGGCGCCGGCACGCATCCGGTCGACCACGACGGCGGTCTCGACCAGATCCCCACGATGGGTCGGGAAGAAGGCGCCACGCGATTCCGCACCGACCTGGTGGCCGGCCCGGCCGACACGTTGCAAGCCACTGGCCACCGACGGAGGCGAGCCCAACTGCACGACCAGGTCCACCGCCCCCATGTCGATGCCGAGCTCAAGAGAGGAGGTGGCGACCACGCAGCGCAGGGCACCTGTCTTGAGCGCGTCCTCGGTCCGGGCGCGTTGCTCCTTCGACACCGAACCGTGGTGCGCACGGGCGATCTGGGGAGCTTGTTCCGGGGCCGGATGGCTGCTGCCGGACTGGGCGATCACCTGCGCTGGCGGGGGATGATCACGGTCGACGTCGAAGCCACGTCGTTCGGCATGCAGCTCGTTGAGCTGGGCGGTCAATCGTTCGGCCGAACGGCGCGAGTTGGCGAAGACGATCGTGCTGCGATGACCCTCAATGAGGTCGAGCACCCGCTCGGTGACGTGCGGCCAGATGGACCGCTGGGGCGGAGAACTCTTCGGGTCCGCGGGGTCGGTGGGAGCCGCGGCCAGCTCGGGCATGTCGGGCAGCGGCACCACCACGTCCAGGCGCCACGTCTTCTCCGCCGGTGGCGC
>JAKDKP010000460.1 GCA_030453285.1 Propionibacteriales bacterium | reverse complement strand
GACGTACAGCTCGACGGCTTCGGCGAGGTCGCACTCATCGAGACCGCGCCTGCGGATCGGGATCGAACGGCGGAACAGATGGGCCGCCGCTGTGCGGCGGTGAACGCTGAACCGCTCGCCCAACTCCACCAGCGTCGCGCCCTCCTCGTAGAGAGCTACCAGCTCGTCTACTTGTGCCAGGCTCAGAAAGGTTTGAGTCATCCCAACTGCACGCACCATCCGACCCCGCTCGTCCACTACAGACGGCTCCAGCGGTCGGCGGTCCCGCTGGTAGACGCCCCGCGACCTGCGAGAAGCCACGGTTTTCAAGGCCGGGCAGGGGTTCTCGAACTCTCTACGGAGGTCCACGTAAGTTGAGAAAATCGAAACCTGCCCCGCCTGATGGCGGGGCAGTTTCGTGTCTGGGCCAGGATCGTCTGCGGTGCTACTGCTGCCGGACGCGAGGACGCTGGCGGCAGACTCTGCCGGGACAAACGTGGTGTTCTCGTCCTCGTCAACAACAATCCGCTTGAACAGGGCGCGGTTCAGGATGCGGCGTTCAGAAGGTTCGCACTTGCTGTAGAGGTCGCCGAGATCGGTGAGGATGCCGATGATCTGGTCGAGGCCTCCACGGGCGCTGGTGTAGGTGGTCGCGAGGCTGTCGAGCCGGTTCGTGATCGCGTCGAGGCTCGTGCGGATGCGATCTTGTTCGCTCTTGAGCAGGTCCAGCGGGATCGCGTCGGCATAGTGGGCTTGGACGAGCTTGAGCCGTTCAGCTTCGAGCTTGTCGCGCTGGTTGGTCAGCAGGACGCCTTCGTCGTCGCTGGAGGCTTCGAGCTGGTCGAACACCTGGTGCAACACCGCCCGGACGTGCGTTGCCTCATCCTCGGTGAGCCCGTTGCTGCTGTATGTGGTTTCGATGCGTTCTTCGAGGCGGCTGGCAAGGATCGCGGAGCGGGTGCAGCCGTTCTTCTTCCGACGCCGGCCAGTGCACGTGAAGTACTCGTAGCGGTCACCTTGCTTGTCCCGAGGCCGTTCGATCATGAGTTTAGCGCCGCATGAGCAGTACAGGCTGCCCTTGAGGTAGTGGTCGTACTTCTGCGGCCGTTCCCCGACGGCATTCTTCGCGTCGAGCTGAGTCTGCACCCGCAGCCAGGTCTCAGCGTCGACGAGCGGCGTATGGGCACCGTCGTACGTGATCCCGCGGAAGGTGACGGTGCCCTGATAGTAGGGGTTGGTCAGAATCTTGTGCAGCCCGGTCGTCGTGACCGGCTTGGCAGGCTGGGCTGGTGTGGGCCGGGTGGTCAGGCCGCGGGCCTCCAGTTCACGGGCGAGGGAGGAGAGTGACCAATCGCCAGTGGCATAGGCGGTGAACGCGAACCGAATCAGGTCCGTGCGCTCGGAGTCGAGTTCGACGTCTCGGACCTCGCGGCCTTTGGCGGCGGTGCTCCGCACGTTGAGGTAGCCCAGCGGCACCTTGGTTGGGGTGCCGCCGATAGTGGCCTTTTGGACCATGCCCTTGACAACCTCCTGGGCGAGATTGAGGGAGTAGAACTCGGCCATCGAGGCAAGGATGCCGTGCATGAGCATCCCAGAGGGGGACTCGTCGATGTTCTCGGTGACCGAGACGAGGGTGATGTTCGCCCCGCGCAGCGTGGTGTGGATGATCGCGTCATCGAGCCGGTTGCGGGCGAGCCGGTCGACCTTGTTGATGATGCAGTACCTCACCGGGTTCGCGGCGATGTAGTCAAGCATCTCCTGCAACGCCCGCCGGTGGGCGGTCTTTGCGGACTCGCCGGGCTCAATGAACTCCTTGACGATAACCGCGCCGAGCTGCTCGGCCTTCCGCTCGGCGGCTTCGCGCTGGGCAGGGATGGACAGGCCTTCTTCGAGGCCGTTACGGGTGGCTTGGTCCTTGGTGGAGACCCGCAGATAGGAGATCGCCGGGACCAGCCCGTCCAGTGGCTCCTCGCCGGCCGGGACCGGCTTCCGTGTTGCTCCTACGGCGAGAGCTCGCAGCGCTGCGAGGTCAAGGCCGGAGGGTAGGTCGATGAGCGTCATCGGGGTGACCGCCTTTCAGGTACCCAACCCCGTGGGGGTGGGCGTCTGGGCGCCGGTGGCGGTCACGTCAGTATGCGAGAAGAACACCCCCGGGATCAGGGGCTTAGGAATTGGTGCCAGCGACGCCGTGATCGTCGTGTTCAGGATCGATTCTACCGCTGAGGGTGAGCAGATCGCGAAGGTAGTCGCCGGTACGGCCGGTCTCAGTGTTCTCGCCGGCGGCGCGCAGCGCGAGGCGGATGAGGACTTCCGCGATCTTCTCCGCGTTGACCTCCTCGCGCCGTTCATACCGGACCCGGGCCGACCGATCAGAGTCCGGTCGGTCGGTCTTGCGCTGGTAGGAGCGAACCATCACCGTTCACCGGTCCCGCTACCGGTCCCTGCGGGGGTCTCGGAGTTCGCCGGTGGCCTGGTCGATGGTGGCGAAGAATGCGTCCTCGGCGTCCTGGCGTTGCCGGACCTGGTCTACGACGAAGTCGACGAACTCGTGGTCCCGGTCTTCGATGAGGACGTCTTCGACCGGTGGGCCGGGCTCTTCGCCGGGCCAGGTTGTCTGCCGTGTCGGGCGGTCGCGGTCGAGGCGGGTACCGGAGGCGGCGACCCAGTCACGCAGCCGCTGACGGGCATCGGCAAAATCCCGGTGCCAGCCGATGGGTGCGGAGCCGTTCTGTTCGGGGTCGTAAGCGCACAGCCAGTGCAGGTGCAGCGCGGACAGCTCCCAGACCAGTTCCGGGTGGTGGTGCCAGAACGGCGGGATCACTGCGGCGGGTAGCCCGTAGGTGTGACGCAGCCACTCGACCCATCGGTTCAGTTCCAGCCATTCCTGCTCCAAGTCATGGGCGGAGAGCAGGTTCCAGTTGATCGGGTGCGGCGGCCCGCCCAGGGCCTCATCGCCTGCCACACCGCCGGGGCCGTCGTCCAGGTCGTCGAGGTCGAGTTCGTCGGGGCCGTCGTCGCCGGGCTCCGGTCGTGATGTCTGCTCGTTCATCGTCTTGGGCCTCTCTGGTTCAGTGGCCCAGGACCGGCGTGTCGGCGGCCGGCCGGGTTTGCGGAGGGTCGAAGGCGTGGTTCTGCTCGCGGGTCGGGCT
>JAKDKP010000012.1 GCA_030453285.1 Propionibacteriales bacterium | reverse complement strand
ACAAGCGCGGCTTCACGATGTACGTGTGGTTGGCCCTGGTGATCACCCTGGCCATCGTGATCGGGGCGAAGGTCTTCGTCGGCAAGTGGCCAGTGCTGCGGCAGCGCTTCGGCATCCAGTCTCCAACCGAATACCTCAAGACTCGCTTCGGGCAACCGGCGCAGCTCACCATCGCCATCTCGGGGGTGATCATGAAGCTGCTCGACATTGCCGCGAAGTGGGCCGCGATCGGCATCCTGCTGCACGGGTTCACCGGGATCCCGGTGTGGGCCGGCGTGGTGGTCAGCGGTCTGGTCTCGATGATCTACATCACCATCGGTGGCCTGTGGGCCGACCTGGTGACCGACTTCGTCCAGTTCATCGTGCAGCTCGGCGCCGGCATCGTGATCGCCGTCGGTGTCGGCACCGCCCTGTCGGAGCGCGGCTTGTCGTACCTCACCATGTGGGGCGAACTGAACACGATCCAGCCCGGCTTCTCGAACCCGTTCAACGGTGACTACACGATGTTGTGGTGCGTGCTGTACCTGTTCGCCAAGACCTTCGAGTACAACGGCGGCAACTGGAACCTCGCCGCCCGCTTCATCTCCACCGCCAACGCCTCCGAGGCTCGCAAGGCGGCCGTGCTCAGTGCCACGATGTATCTGCTCTGGCCGCTGTTGATCTTCGCCCCGATGTGGGCCGCGCGACTGCTCTTCCCCAACCTGGCCGATCCCGCTTCGGAGCTCTACCCGTTGCTCACCCAGACCTACGTGCCGACCGGCATGGTCGGCCTGGTGCTGGCGGCCATGTTTGCCGCCACCATGGGGATGACGGTCTCCGACATCAACACGTTGTCGGCGGTCACCCAGCGCGACATCGCCCCCGCCTTCTCCGCCCGCTTCCGATCGATGATCGAGCAGCCGCGGACGTCGCTGCGCATCGCGCGGGTGATCACCGTCTGTTTCACCGTGATCACCATCGTGATCGGGCTCAACGCCAACTCGTTCGGCGGGGTGCTCAGCCTGGTCATCTCGTGGTTCGGTGCCATGGTCGGTGTGACCGGGGTGCCCCTGCTGCTCGGCTTGTTCCGGACGTTCCGGCACACCGATGGACGCGTCACGATCGGCAGCGTGGTGTGCGGCTTCCTCGCCTTCGCCCTGACCAAGCTGCTGCCCGATTTCCCCTCCGATTGGGAGGTGGCGACCCCCTTGATCGTCTGTGCGGCCGTGTTCATCCTGGGCGGTCTGGTGAACCGGGCGCTCGGCCGGGACGTCCGTACCGACGCCGATGCGCTGCTGACCACCTTGGCCGAGCCGGACCGGGTCGACGTGCTCACACCCTAGGGGTCAACGCGCCGAAGATCGCCGTCCGAGCCGCTCCCGCCGACCGGAGTGAGCATCTGCGCCCGTGATGAGGGTAGGGCTGGCCACACTGCCAGGTGGGTGCCTCGTCCCTACGATGGACCGGTGAGCAGCAGAGCTTTGGAGTCCACCGTGCCGCCTGCCGCGGGGCGGTGGCGTGGTGCGGTCTATTGCGCCGGAGCCGGAGTCAGAATTCTGGCCTCCCTGCTGGGTGCAGGTCTCCTGGGACTACCCATCGGTCTCGTGGTCGCCGAGCCGGGGCGAGATGCCGGATCGGTTGGTGCTCTGCTGGCCGCAGGCCTGCTGCTGCTCGGCGTGGGACTGCCGGTGATCGCGGTCCTGTTGGCGCGAGCGGATCGTCATCGCGCCGTGGCCCTGATCGAGGGTATCGACGAGCAGCTCGATCCCGAGCTGGTCGGGTACGGCGAGGCGTCGTGGCGTGGGCCACGCACCCTAGTTCGGCCCCTGGCGTACACCGTCGTCGTCCTGACGCTGGGCGGTGCGCTCGTCGTGGTTGCCCTGGTCGCCGCGCTCGGCTCGATCGTGGCCATGATCAGCCCGTTCCTGACCGCGGCGGGTGATCATGCGGTGATCGGTCCGATCACCATCACCACGGTGCCGGGCTCGATCGTCGCCGCCGTGGTGGGAGTCGGTGTGTTGGCCGTGCCTCTCCTCGTGGCACCCACGCTGGCTCGCCGCCATGCCGCGTTCGCGATCGGGGTGTTGATCAGCTCCGAGCAGCGCCTGAGACGGGATCTCGCGATCACCGCGCGGTCCCGGGCGCGGCTGGTGCGGGCGTTCGACGTCGAGCGTCGACGGATCGAGCGTGATCTGCACGACGGCGTCCAACCCCGGTTGATGGCGGTGAGCATGACCCTCGGCCTTGCGCTGACGGAGATGCCGCCCGATGCTCCTGGACGAGCCGACGTCGTACGAGCCCAGGAGCAGGCCCGGCAGACGCTGGCTGCCGTACGGGACTTCGTTCGCAACATCCATCCCCAGGTGCTGATCGACCACGGACTTGCCGCGGCGATCGGTGAATTGGCCGACACCTTGATCATCCCCTTCGACCTCAACAACGAACTCACCCAACGTCTGCCGCCTGAGGTGGAGACGAACCTCTACTTCTGTGTGGCCGAACTCCTGGCGAACGTGGTGAAGCATGCCGGTGCAGAACGTGCCGAGATCCACCTGCATACTCCCCGGCCCGGCGTGGTCGAGATCGGTGTGGGGGATGACGGTCGCGGTGGCGCCGGGACGAGGGCCGGCACCGATGGTGGGCTGGGCGGGATCGCGGATCGTCTGGCGGCGGTGAATGGAACCCTGCAGATCGACTCACCCCCGGGCGGTCCGACCATGATCACCATCAGGGCCACCACGCCGGATGGAGGACAGCGATGACCGAGGGGCAACAGACGGCTCCTGCCATCGCGACCCTCAGGGTGGTTGTTGCCGAGGACAACGCCCTCCTGCGGGAAGGGCTCCAGATGCTCCTCGAACGCAACGACTTCGCCGTGGCAGCGGCCGTCGCCTCGGCCGACGAACTGATGGGGATCGTTCCGCAGGTTCATCCCGACCTGGTGATCACCGACGTACGCATGCCACCGACCCTTCGGGCCGAGGGCCTGGCCGCGGCCGTACGGCTTCGTGAAGCCGACCCCGATCTGCCGGTCGTGGTGCTCAGCCAGTACGTGGAACAGAGCTACGTCGCCGAGTTGTTGGACAGTGCCCACGGCGTGGGCATTGGCTACCTGCTGAAGGATCGGGTCAGCGATGTGCGGGAGTTCACCCAGACCCTGCGCCGGGTCCATGCCGGCGGCACGGCCGTCGACCCGGCGGTGATCACCCAGATGATCAATCGTCGCCGCGACCCACGTGATCGACTGACGCCGCGCGAACGTGAGGTGCTGGAGGTGATGGCCGAGGGACACTCCAATGCCGCCATTGCGCGCCGACTGGTGATCTCGGAGGCGGCCGTGGTCAAGCACATCGGCAATGTGTTGATGAAGCTGGAACTGCCTCCCAACGATGATCAGAACCGTCGTGTCATCGCCGTGCTCACCCATCTGCGTGGCGAGGACCACCGGTGAGGACGACGGGTCTCAGCGTACGGTGACCGGTTCCCCGTTGACCGTCACCTGTGTCCCCTTTGGCACACCGACTTCGTAGGTGGCTTCGCAGTAGCCGACCCAGCTCGCGCCGCAGGGTGATCCGAGGTTGAGCGTGGACCCGGTCAGGGACCACGCCGGTGTCTCGGAACGTCGCCCCCTGGTGTCGGTGCGGACCTCGACCCGCACGGTGGCCTGGTCGTCGGGGAGCCGGGAGAGGGTGACCGGCATGTTGGAATTGTCGTTGACCACGGCGAGCCTGGTCCCGGTGAATTCGAACGATTGCTGCGCGGTGGTCTCACCCGAGGTGGTGATGCCCGTGCCACACCCCGACAGGGCGATGGTGGCGAGGAGGGCGACGGTCACGACGCACGGACGCATGCTGTTGATCATGGAACCATTTCATCGCGCGCCACCCCGCGACGGCAGCCAGCTGACCCACCTCTTTCTGGTGGGGCCAGCCCCACCACCAGCTCGGCCAGACGGTCGCTGGTCATCGGGTACGGCGATTGTGGCAGGAGTGATCAGCGGGGCATGTCGTGGACGAGTCCGGCGTGCTCCAACTCGATGGCGAGCGAGGTGAAGTCCTCGGGATGCCTACGCAGCAAGGAGAACTGGGCCTCAGAGATGACTGCCCCGACCTCGGTGTAGACCATGCCACCGGCATCCCAGGTCAGCAGGAATCCATCCGGGGTGCGGCTCGCGATCCAAGCATCGCCGCGGACGGTGTCCTCATCACTGGGCGGCGGACCGCCCAAGATCATCTTCTTGCCGATCGGGATCTCCATCGCTCCACATCCTCCTCCACACGGGCCCGACAAGGGTCAGGGGTCTCGACAAGGGTGTTGTGCACGATCACCGTGGTGCTTTGTGGACGAGCCCGGCATTCTGCAACCGATGCACGATGGTGAGAAATTCCTCGGGATCGTGCCGGAGACGGTCGAAGTCACTCGTCGTGATGGGCGCCGCCACATTCTCGGCAGCGATACCGCCGCCGTCCACCTCAGCAGGTGACCATCGTCAGTCCGGCTGGCGATCCAACCCGGTCCACGGACGTTGTCCCGGTCGCTGGGCCGCGGACCGGGGCTGATAATCTTCTCGCCGAAGGTGTACGACTCCGTACCGTTCGGCCCTTCGTTGGACACCTGGTCGATGCTCATCGCGGCTGGACCTGTCCGGCGGTCTTGAGCCGGTTGATCATGGTGTCGCTGTCTTCGGGGTGTTCGCGCAGGTGGTCGAAGTCATCTGCACTGATCGGCCCGCTCACTTCTCGGCCGACGATCTCACCGCTGTCCCAGCTCAACACGTAGCCATCGTCGGTACGGCTGGCGGTCCAGCCGGGTCCCTGGACGTTGTCCTCATCGCTGGGCGGCGGACCACTCAGGGTCATCATGACGCCAAACGGAATCTCCATCGATCCTCCTGCAGAACCTGTCAGAAGTCTGAGCGACGGCTACCGATCGTGCGCAAGCACAATCGAGGTGAACGCCTCGGGGTCGGTGCGGAGACGAGCGAACTCCGCGGCCGTGATCTCCGCATGCCCTTCGGAGCCATTGAGGTCTCCGGTCATCCAGTCCAGCGTGTAGCCGGCCGAGGTGCGAGTGGCGACCCATCCCTGGCCGTACGCGTGGTCTGCGTCGTTGGATGGAGGGCCGCTCGTCTCGTGGCGGCCGACTGTGCGGAACGTGACCATGGACTCTCCACCATCTCTATGCTGTCAACGTGGCATGTCATGGACGAGGCCGGCGTTCCCCAACTCGAGGGCGAGCGAGGTGAACTCTTCGGGATGCTCCCTCAGTCGAGATGCCTGGGCCTCGGTGATGAGGGCGCCGACCTCTTTGGCGACGATTCCCCCGCCGTCCCACGTCAAGATGAAGCCGTCGTCGGTCCGGCTGGCGATCCATCCTGGTACGCGGACGTTGTCCTCATCGCTGGGCTGCGGCCCGGGGGTGATGATCGCCTCACCCCATTCGAATGCCATGGTTGCCCCTACACCGTAGTGGGCCGGTACTCCGAACCGGCCGGGACGTCGATGGTTGCTTCCGGCAGCCCACCAGAAGTGTAGCCGCCCGGTTCCCAGAGGTCATTCGCATCGAGCTCATTGCCATCGGGCATGCGCAGGTTCTTCAGACTGTTCGGCTCCACCCATGCGATGAGCGTGTCGCCGTCGGTCAACGTGCCCGCATCCAGACCCAGCTTGGTCTCGACCTTGCCGAGATCGCCTCCGGTGCGCTGGATCACGGCGTCGAACTCACTCTTGGGGATCGCGAAGGTACCATTGGGCGGCCCCAGGGTTTGCGCTTCGCCACCTCAGACTTGCTGGTGAACCTCACTGCACCGGAGTCCTTGAAGGGTTGCAGATGCCTGTCGATGTCGGCCTTGCTCAGGTAAGTCGAAGGGTCGGGTCGACTGCCGGGAGGCATGGCCTTGATCTTCTTGGCCACCGAGGGGTCGATCTTGGGCCTCGGAGAGGGCAGTACGCCCTTGGGTGCTGGGGCGGCCCTGATGGCCTTGCGTGCCTTGGTGGACAGCTTGCGGGGGACCTTGAAGAAGTCGCCGACGTACTTGACGATGAAGCCGACCGCCTTGCCCGCGGCCTTGGTCTTCGGCATCAGCGGTGCCCGCCCTGGGGGTGGGCGCGGGGTCGGGGAGTGGACTCGGGCACGAGGGTAGACGGTCGGGAGGGCATCTGGGCCGAGACGGGTGGCGATGTCAGACACCCTCACAACCCGCGTACACACCCGCCACGATGGACACAGGGGCCACGGCCGATGGCCGCGGCCCCTGCGTACGAACGTGACCGCTCAGCGGAACTGGTCGATGATCTCGTTCAGCGTGGCCGAGGGCCGCATCGCCGCGTAGGTCTTGTCTGGGTCCGGGCGGTAGTAGCCGCCAAGATCAACAGCAGAGCCCTGGGCGGCCAGCAGTTCACCGGTGATCTTCTCCTCGTTGGCGGCCAGCTTTTCCGCCACCGGAGCAAACAGCGACGCCAGTTCGGTGTCGTCGCTCTGTGCAGCAAGCGCCTGGGCCCAGTACAACGCGAGGTAGAAGTGGCTGCCGCGGTTGTCGATCTGCCCCAGCTTGCGGGCCGGCGACTTGCCTTCGGTGAGCACCTTCTCAGTGGCGAGATCGAGGGCATCGCCCAGTACGCCGGCGCGCGCGTTGTCGGTCGATTCCGACAGGTGGCGCAGGCTCTCGGCCAGGGCCAGGAACTCGCCCAGGGAGTCCCAGCGCAGGTAGTTCTCGGCCACCAGTTGCTGCACGTGCTTGGGTGCCGAGCCGCCGGCACCGGTTTCGAACAGGCCGCCACCAGCCATCAGCGGTACGACCGACAGCATCTTGGCGCTGGTGCCGAGCTCAAGGATCGGGAACAGGTCGGTGTTGTAGTCGCGCAGCACGTTGCCGGTCACCGAGATGGTGTCCTCGCCCTTGCGGATCCGGTCGATCGAGAACTGGGTCGCCTCCACCGGAGACATGATCTTGATCTCCAAGCCCTCGGTGTCGTGATCGGCGAGGTACTGCTCGACCTTGGTGATCAGGTTGGCGTCGTGGGCCCGGGTGGGATCCAGCCAGAACACCGCCGGGGTCTGCGAAGCGCGGGCCCGGGTGACGGCCAGCTTGACCCAGTCCTGAATCGGGGCGTCCTTGGTCTGACACGCCCGCCAGATGTCGCCGACGCCGACCTGATGCTCCATCAGCACCTCACCGGCGGAGTTGATCACCTGCACGGTGCCCTCGGTGGTGATCTCGAAGGTCTTGTCGTGGCTGCCGTACTCCTCGGCCTTCTGCGCCATCAGTCCGACGTTCGGCACCGAGCCCATGGTGGTCGGGTCGTACGCCCCGTTGGCACGACAGTCGTCGAGCACCGTCTGGTAGACCCCGGCATAGCTCGAGTCGGGGATCACGGCGAGGGTGTCTGCCTCGTTGCCGTCGGGACCCCACATGTGACCCGAGGTCCTGATCATGGCCGGCATCGAGGCGTCGACGATCACATCGCTGGGCACGTGCAGGTTGGTGATCCCCTTGTCCGAATTCACCATGGCCAGTTCGGGGCCCTCGGCCAGGCCGGCATCGATCGCGGCCTTGATCTCGGCACCGTTCGGCAGGGCGTTCAGCCCGGCGATGATGCCCCCCAGTCCGTTGTTGGCGCTCAGTCCGGCCTTGGCGAGGTCCTCGCCGTACTTCTCGAACACCTGGGGGAGGAACGCGCGGACGACGTGGCCGAAGATGATCGGGTCCGACACCTTCATCATGGTGGCTTTCAAGTGCACCGAGAAGAGCACGCCGTCGGCCTTGGCTCGGGCGATCTGCTCGGCCAGGAAGGAGTCCAGTGCGGTGGCACGCAGCACGGTGGCATCGACGACCTCACCGGCCAGCACCGGCAGCGACTCCTTCAGTACCGTCTCACCGTCGGCGCTGACCAGCTTGATCGTCAGCGTGTCGTCGGCGGGCAGGACGACCGACTGCTCGTTGGCGCGGAAGTCGTCGGCGCCCATGGTGGCCACGTTGGTCTTCGAGTCGGTCGACCAGGCGCCCATCGAGTGCGGGTGCTGCCGGGCGTAGTTCTTCACCGCTGCGGGAGCGCGTCGGTCGGAGTTGCCTTCACGCAGCACCGGGTTCACGGCGGAACCCTTGACCTTGTCGTACCGGGCCCGAACGTCGCGCTCCTCGTCGGTCTGCGGGTCGTCTGGGTGATGGGGCAGGTCGAATCCCTGGGACTGGAGCTCGACGATGGCGGCCTTGAGCTGGGGGAGCGAGGCGCTGATGTTGGGCAGTTTGATGATGTTGGCTTCCGGCGCCTTGGCCAGTTCGCCGAGTTCGGCCAGCGCGTCGGCAACTTGTTGATCAGCGGGCAGTCGGTCGCTGAAGGAGGCCAGGATGCGTCCCGACAGCGAAATGTCACGGGTCTCGACCTCGACACCGGCCGCGGAGGCGAAGGCCTCGACGATCGGCTTCAGCGAGTAGGTCGCCAGTGCGGGCGCCTCGTCGGTCTCGGTGTAGATGATCTTGGCCATGAGCAGTACGTCTCCCAGTTGGTGGCTCGAACAAACTCTCTTGAGGTAAAGATATCTCCCGTGGCCGGTGGCGGCCAACGGGCCCGGATGCCTCGATGTCGAACGCACCACGTGAGACATCTTCGCGAAACTGCTGACGTCCAACCGAAATTCGTGTCGGGTGTGAGTTACAACTGAGTAACACCGGCCGTACGGGGGCGTTCACCGACCCTCGCCATGGCAAGATCCGCAAGAAACCCAGCCCACGGAGCAGTGGCACCGTCGGGTCGTTCCCACCGAGTGAGGCACACGTATGAAGGCTCGAAGTCTGGCGGCAGCAGCCGCCGCGCTCACCCTGCTCGTCGCTGGTTGTGGCGGCGGCGGTAACCCGGGCGGCGACACCAGCAGCGCCGGCGGCGACAAGACCGTGCGCCTCGCGCTCACCCAGGACGTGGAGACGCTCCTCCCGATGGACTCCAACGTCGGTGACAACATCGGCGTGCTCGAGGTGGTCTACGACGGCTTGGTCCGCTACGACGCCCAGAGCACCAAGCCGTACAACTACATCGCCGAGGACGTCAGCTCGACCGACAAGACGACCTGGACGATCAAGTTGAAGCCCGACTTCACCTTCCAGAACGGCGAGCCGGTCGACGCCGCGAGCTTCGCCCGGGCCTGGAACTACGCCGCGTACGGCCCCAACGGCATGGCCAACAACTACTTCTTCGAACGCTTCGTCGGCTACGACGAGATGCAGGGCGTGACCGAGGAGGACGACGACGGCAAGATCACCGTCCAGGAGGAGCCCAAGGCCAAGGAGCTGTCCGGGCTCAAGGTCGTCGACCCGACGACGCTGACGGTCGAACTCACCGGCCCCTTCGTCGGGTTCCCAACGATGCTCGGCTACACCGGCTTCTTCCCGATCGCCCAGGCCTGCCTCGACGACATCGAGGGGTGCGCCAAGAAGCCGATCGGCAACGGCCCCTTCCAGATTGATCAGTGGGAACAGGGCGTACGCATGAGCGCGTCCAAGTGGGCCGACTACAAGGGCTCCGAAACCCCCAACTACAACAAGATCGAATGGACTGAATACAAGGGTTCTTCGTCCTGGCCGGACTTCCAGGCCGGCGACCTCGACACCGGGGCTCCGCCGCCGTCGGAGTGGCAGAGCGCCAACAACGATCCCGATCTCACCTCGCGCAAGGTCGTCCGCCCCGGCGCCGCCCTGACCTACATCGGATTCCCGTTGTACAAGGGTGCTCCGTACACCAACATCGAGTTCCGCAAGGCCATCTCGATGGCCATCGACCGTCAGGCCATCATTGATCAGGTGCTGCCGGGTCAGGAGGTCCCCGCTGACAGTTGGGTCGTGCCCAATGGTGTGCCCGGCGGCGTGGCCGGCACCTGCGCAGACTGCAAGTTCGATCCGACGGCCGCAAAGGCTGCGCTGGCGAAGGCCGGCGGTTGGCCCAAGGGTCAGAAGCTCAAGATCAGCCTCGGCCAGGACGACGCCAACGAGCAGTACTTCCAGGCCATCGGCAACCAGATCAAGCTGAACCTCGGCATCGACTACGAGCTCGACCCGGCGCCGGATTTCTTCGCCCGGCGTGCGGCCCGCAAGTTCGACGGCGCCTTCCGCAACAACTGGTTCCCCGACTACCCGCTGAACGAGAACTACTTGGTCGGTCCGTACGCCAGTGGTGACGCCAAGAACGGCAACGACACGCTCGGCTTCTACAGCAAGGCGTTCGAGGACAAGCTCGCCGAGGGTGACAAGGCTCCCGACCTGGATACCGCAGTGACCAAGTACCAGGAAGCGGAGCAGGAACTCGCCAAGGAGTTCCCGACCGTGCCGATCAGCTTCAGCCAGAGCGTCGCGTTCTACAGCGAGAACGTCGACAACGTGGTGCTCGACCCGTTCAGTGGTTCGACCAAGCTGCGCCTGCTGAACTACGTCGGCTGATCGCACCTTGAGTCGTTACGTCGTTCGTCGGGTGGTGCAGGGCGTCTTCACCCTGTTTGCGGTGATGCTCCTCCTGCACCTCCTGACGACCCTCGCCATCCAGCTCAACGGCAATCCGGCCTTGGCGTTCTTCGGTGATCGGGCGCCGTCGAAGTCGCAACTCGAGGCCGTGGAGAAGCGGTTCGGTCTGGACGATGTCTGCTACGACCAGATCGGCAACCCGTGTCTGGCCCAGTTCGGCAAGCGGCTTGGCGACTACGCCACCGGCGACTTCGGCACCGACCTGCGTGGCCGGGCGGTCACCGACATCGTCGCCACCGCCGCGCCCAACACCCTGCGCCTTTTCCTAGTGGTCACCATCACCTGGTTGATCATGGGCATGTTCCTTGGTTCGGTGGCCGCCCGCTTCCGCGGCAAGGCCCCCGATCATGGCATCCGACTGATCAGCATCCTGATCGACGCGTTCCCGGTGTTCGTGATGCTGCTGGTCTACAAGTTCATCTTCACTGTGCCGATCAGCGGCTGGATGGCCGACACCTTCGGCAAGGACAGTCTGGGGGCCCTGCTGTTCAAACCCTCGTTCTCGCGTGACGCACCCTGGGCGACGATCATCGTGCCCGGGCTGCTGCTCGGGCTCACCGGCGCGGCACCGTTCCTCCGCCTGGTGCGGGCCAGCCAACTCGAGAACTACAACGCCGATCACGTCCGTACGGCCAGATCGAAGGGGTTGGGCGAACGACACGTGACGCTCTTCCACATCGTCCGGAACTCGTCGATCCCGGTCGTCACTGCAGTCGGATTCGTCTTCGCCGAGGCACTCGCCGGTGCGGTGATCACCGAGGGCATGATGAACATCTACGGCATGGGTGGCGTCCTGTGGGGTGCGGTGCAGGACAGCCAGGTGTCGGTGGTGATCGGCATGGTGTCGCTGTTGTCGATCATCACCATCGTGGTGATGTTCGCCGTCGACATTCTGTACGCCGTGCTGGACCCGAGGATCCGCTATGACTGACCCCAGCACAGCAGCCGCTGTCGCGGCCCACGCCGACCAACCGATCGGACCCGGCTCACGATCCCTGTGGCAGGACACCTTCCGTACGCTGATCCGGCGACCCGACGTGATCATCGCCCTGCTGGTCACGCTGTTCTTCGTGTTCGTCGCGCTGTTCCCCGGGGTGTTCACCCAGACCGATCCGCAGCGTTGCGACATCTCGGTCGCCCGAATCCCACCCCAGTGGTTCGGCGGACAATTCCCGTTGGGCACCAACCAGCAGGGCTGCGATGTGTTGGCCCAAGTCGTCCACGGCTCACGGCCCTCCCTGCTGCTCGCCTTCGTGGTGGTCGGCTGCTCACTGGTGATCGGCCTGGTGCTCGGCACCATCTCGGGCTTCTACCTTGGCTGGGTCGACATGATCATCTCCCGCGTGCTGGAGATCTTCCTGGTGGTCCCGCTGCTGCTGGCGGCCCTGCTGCTGCTGTCGATGTTCCGCAACGTGCCGATCGGCGGGCCGCTCGCCTCCATCGTCCAACCCGCCATCGTGCTGACCGCCTTCGGCTGGATGGGCTACACCCGTTACGTCCGCGCCAGCGTGCTGGAGACCAAGAACCTCGACTACGTGATGGCCGCGCGGGTGCTGGGAGCCTCGGACGGCCGGATCATGTTCCGTCACATCCTGCCCAATGCCATCGGCCCGGTGACCGCACTGGTGCCGACCGCGATCGCCGGCGTGATCGCCACCGAGGCGGTGCTGGCGTTCCTCGGCATCGGTGTCCGACGTCCGGCGGTCAGTTGGGGAATCATGATCAGTGACGGTTCGCAGTGGTTCACCGGGGGGTCGCCGCACCTGCTGCTGGTGCCCCTGACCTGCCTGCTGGCCACGATCCTGTCCTTCGTCGTGCTGGGCGACAACCTGCGCGACGCCCTCGATCCGAAGCTGAGGTGACCGGCGTGACCGCGACCACCCACGAGAGGGATCGGACCCCGTACGTCGAGGACACAGAGCCCGTGCTCGAGGTGACCGACCTCGCCGTCGAGTTCAGCACCGCCGACGGTCTGGTCAAGGCCGTCAACGGTGTCTCCTTCTCCGTACGAGCTGGAGAAACCCTGGCCATCGTCGGCGAATCCGGCAGCGGCAAATCCGTCACCGCCCAGGCCGTGATGGGACTGCTGCAGATGC
>JAKDKP010000459.1 GCA_030453285.1 Propionibacteriales bacterium | reverse complement strand
GGACACATCTCAGTGAGGGCGATGCCACGCTCCTATCAAGTCACGCCGGCCGGTTCCTTCACACCCGGTGCCGGCAAAACGCATGCTCATCAACCCGAAGGCGACACCGAGCCTATGAGCCAGACACCAGATGCTCAGGATCCAACCACCGCGTGAGCGGCGCCACCACCCTGACACTGACGCGATCCTAGTTAGTCTCGAACCATGAGTCCCACCAACCTCGAGACCATCGCCGCCGCGGCAGCCGCGCGCCGGCTCCCGGTCGACCTGGTCGAACGCGGGCCGGCCAGCAGTCTCGAGGAGGCCGCCATGCAGCTCGGCATCTCCCCGCATAGCCTGGTGAAGTCGATGTTGGTCCGCGGCAAGGATGGGTACCTGTTCGCGCTCGTACCGGGTGATCGGCAGATCGCCTGGCCCAAGTTGCGCGCCGTCGTTGGCGTCAACAAGCTTGTGCTGCCGTCGGCCGAGGAGGCGTACGAGGCGTGCGGCTATGAGCGGGGGACCGTCACACCCATTGGTGCCACCGGCGACTGGCCGGTGTACGTCGACGAACGGGTGCTCGGCGAACGCATCGCCCTCGGTTCGGGCACCCACACCCACAGCCTGCTGGTCGACACCGACGACCTGATTCGTGCCTACGACGCGACCGTGGGCGACATCAGCAAGTGATCAGCGGGTGACCACGTGCGCCGAATCAGCGCGTGATCAGCACGACGAGGGTCCGGGGACCGTGCACGCCTTCGACCCGGTCGAGCTCGATGTCGCTGGTGGCGCTCGGTCCGCTGATCCAGGTCAAGGGGTGCGTGGCGTCGATCCGCTCCATCACCTCGGGCACCGTACCGACGATCGACGAGGCCGGCACCACACAGACGTGCAAGTCGGGGATCAGCGAGATCAGCCGGCGGCCCTGCAGCGGTCCGGCGTCCAGCACGATGGTGCCGGTGAGGGCAACAGCGGCCGCACAACCGGTCAGCACGGCGTCCACACCGTCGAGTCCGGCGGCATCGGTCCGACCGTCATCGGGGATCACCTGGCAGCTCGTCGTGATCAACCACTTCGCACTGAGATCGGACGGAATGATCAGGCTCTTGGTCTTGTGTTCGCCCAGCACCCGGCCGATGCGGCGGGGCAGCTCCTCGGCGTCGATGACATGCACCTCGGCGCGATAGTCGCCGACCCGTTCGGCGAACAGGTCGACCAGATCGGTGCCGTCGCCAAGACTGCGGTGGTAGCCGCGCGGAATGGCGGGATCGACCGCGCCTGTGATGGCTGACCGAACCGAGGACAGGATGTGTTCACGCGCGTCCATGATCATCTCCGTCCTGCGCCGTCTCACTCTCGGACTCGCGTTCGGCCCACCACTGGCGGAACGACTTCTCCGGTACGGCGGGGATGCGTCGCGATCTGGTCCAGCCACCGAGCTTGCCGGGCAACCACCTGATCTTGCTGGCGAGGCCACCGAATCGTCCGGCGAGGCGCTGGAGTCGCCCGAGGCGTCGCGCGTCTCCCAAGGCCCAGCCGGCGAGTTTCATCGTTGCCGCCTCGGCCGGTTCGGGGTGCTCTCGTATGGCCGCGGCACGTTGATCGATCAGCACCGTGGGGATGTCGATCGCCACTGGGCACGCTTCATAGCAGGCGCCGCACAGGCTCGAGGCAAACGGCAGGGCGGCATCGTGCTCGTCGGAAACCCCGTGCAGCAAGGGATTCAGGATCGCGCCGATCGGGCCGGGATAGACGGAACCGTAGGCATGGCCGCCGACCCGCTCGTACACCGGGCAGACGTTCAGGCACGCCGAACAGCGGATGCAGCGCAGGGCCTGGCGTCCCACCTCATCGGCCAAGGCGCGGGTGCGACCGTTGTCGATCAGGATGATGTGCAGCTCCTGCGGGCCGTCGCCGGGCGTCACCCCGGTCCACATGGTGGTGTACGGGTTCATCCGCTCCGCGGTGGAGGACCGGGGGAGGACCTGCATGAATACCTCGAGGTCGGAGAAGCTCGGCAGCAGCTTCTCGATGCCGACGACCGAGACCAGCACCTCGGGGCAGGTCAGACACATCCGTCCGTTGCCCTCGGACTCGACCACGACCAGGGTGCCGGTCTCGGCGATCGCAAAGTTGGCCCCCGAGAACGCCACCGTGGTGTCGAGGAACTTGTCGCGCAGGTGCAGTCGCGCCGCCTCGGCCAGCCGGCGCGGCTCGGCGGTCAGGTCGTCGGGAGCGGGCCGACCGACCTCACCCATCCGATCGGTGAAGATGTCGGCGATCTCATGCCGGTTGCGGTGGATGGCCGGCACCAGGAAGTGGCTGGGGGTGTCTCCGCCGAGCTGGACGATCAATTCGGCCAGGTCGGTCTCCCAGGCGTGGATGCCGGCCGCCTCGAGCGCCTCGTTCAGCTCGATCTCCTGGGTGGCCATGGACTTGACCTTGATCACGTCCTGGGCATTGTGGCGATTGGCGATCTCGACGCCGATCCGGCACGCCTCCTCGGCGTCGACGGCCCAGTGCACGGTCGCGCCCGCTGCGGTGGCCGCCTCCTCGAACTGCACGAGGTAGCGGTCGAGGTTGGCCAGCGTGTGGTCCTTGATCGCCGCGGCGGACTCGCGCAGGTCCTGCCAATCGGGCATCTCGCCCACCACGGCAAGACGCTTGGTGCGGATCGTGTCAGTGGCGCGACCCAGATTCGTACGGAGTTGATCATCGCCGAGGGCGACCTTCGCGGCCTGGGGGAAGGCGGGCATGCCGAGGAAGGCGACGCCCGGCTTGGGGTGCAGGCCGGGCCCTTGATCGGTACGGGCCAATCGGTTGCTCATGCGCTGGCCAGGATCTCGGCGAGATGGATGGTCCGGATCGGTGCGTGACGCTTCTCAGCGATCCCCTTGAGGTGCATCAGACACGAGGCATCGGACGCACACAGGTAGTCCGCCCCGGACTCCTCGGCGTTGTTGATCTTGTCCACCCCCATGGCGCTGGATGTGTCGGCGTTCTTGATCGCGAAGGTGCCACCGAATCCGCAGCACTGATCCGCGGCGGGCAGGGTGATCAGGTCGAGGCCGTCGACGGCGGACAGCAGTCGCGTCGGTCGGTCGCCGACGCCCAGCAGGCGAGAGGAGTGACACGTCGGATGGTAGGTGACGGTGTGCG
>JAKDKP010000458.1 GCA_030453285.1 Propionibacteriales bacterium | reverse complement strand
GGGCCCGCGTCTTTGTTTAAAACCACCCGGGCCCCGGGGCGCCGGGCTCGGCGCCACCGCCCGGCTTCAGGACCGGCACCTCGCCGCCAGCGGCCACGCGATCATCGCTGCCTGGCTGGACGCCACCGGTCTCGCGCCACCCTCCGAAGCGGCGCGTACGGCATCGGCGCCGACGGGTATTGCATCAAAACAGTGACGAAATGCCGACTCGGCGGTGAACCCATTGGGTTTGGCTTGACCGGGGTCGTACATTGAATGACAAGCGATCGCGGCTGGAGCTGTGGAGCGGTGCGGGCAGTGCACTGGGGGACCTCGACAAGCTCCGCCGCGATCGTTCATTTCTGCCCCGTCGCCGTTCCCGACAGGCGATGGTTGAGCAAGCACGAGGAACGAGGAGTGCGCGTCGACACCGTGCCCAACGTCGTACGCCGGCGCTTCGACACGCTCGTTCCTCGCTTGCTCAACGACCGGACCGTGCGTTTGCTTGACGAGTGCCCACACCCTGCCGTCAAGCGACGATGGCCACGTCGGACGGACGGACGAGCCGCGGCAACTTCGTTGACCCGGACAGATGCGCATCCACCTCTGCCGCGCAGGCGCGCCCCTCAGCGATCGCCCACACGATCAGCGACTGTCCCCGGCCGGCGTCACCGCAGGCGTACACGCCGGTGGCCGAGGTCGCATAGTCCTGCCCGCGGGAAATCAGGCCACGAGCATCGAGCTCAACGCCGAGCTGTTCCAGCACCTCGGGTTCGGGTCCGGTGTAGCCCATCGCCAACAGGACCAGATCACAGGGGATGACCCGTTCGGTCCCCTCGACCGGGGTGTTCACCCGGTTCTCGCGGACGACGTCGATCAACTTCAGACCGGTGACAACTCCGTCGGCACCGGTGAACTCCACGGTGGACGCCTGGTGCACGCGGTCGCCGCCCTCCTCATTGGCCGAGGAGATCCGGAAGATCCGGGGATACATCGGCCAGGGTTCGTGCTCGGCGCGATCCGACGGCGGTTCGACGTTGTGGTCGAGCTGGGTCACCGATCGGGCTCCCTGACGCAGGGCCGTGCCCAGACAGTCCGCACCGGTGTCACCGCCACCGATGATCACCACGTGCTTGCCCTCGGCGGTGATCTGACCCTCGACCGTCTCGCCGAGGCTGGCTCGATTGGACGGCACCAGGTAGTCCATCGCCAACATGACCCCACCGAGCTCACGCCCCGGCAGCGCGACGTCACGCGGCACGGTGGCGCCGGTGGCCAGGACGACGGCGTCGTACCGATCGCGCAACTGGCGGCCGGTCACCGTACGGCCGACCTCGACATTGCACCGGAAGTTGGTGCCCTCGTCCTTCATCTGGCGGATCCGCCGATTCAGCACCGACTTCTCCATCTTGAACTCGGGGATGCCGTAGCGCAGCAGACCGCCCGGGGCATCATCGCGTTCGAACACAGCAACGGTGTGCCCGGCGCGGGTCAACTGCTGGGCCGCGGCCAGGCCGGCCGGACCGGAGCCGACCACGGCAATGGTGTGCCCGGTGTGCCAGTCCGCCGGTTGCGCGATCACGCGTCGGTCGGCGAAGCCCTTGTCGATGATCGCCACCTCGACGTTCTTGATCGTCACGGCGTCCCGGTTGATCGCCACCACGCAGGAGGTTTCGCACGGTGCCGGACACAGCCGGCCGGTGAACTCGGGAAAGTTGTTTGTCGCATGCAGGCGGTCAAGTGCCCCGGCCCAGTCGTCGCGCCAGACCAGGTCGTTCCACTCCGGGATCAGATTCCCCAGGGGACAACCGGTATGACAGAACGGGATCCCGCAGTCCATGCATCGCCCGGCCTGCTCGGAGATGATCGGCAGCAGCACCTTGCCGGGCCCGCCCTCGTACACCTCCTGCCAGTCGTGCACCCGTTCATCCTCGGGACGCTTCGGCGCCTCCTGGCGAGGGGTGGTGATGAAGCCTCGTGGATCAGCCATCTCGTCCTCCTGTCATCTCAGCCATGGGCGGCAGCCATCATCTGCCGGGTCGTCTCGTCCTCGCCCAGACCAGCAGCCTCGGCCCGTTGCGCCACCGCCACCACTCGCGCCCAGTCCCGGGGCACCACCTTGGTGAACCGTCGTACCGCTTCATCCCAGTCCGCCAACAACGCACGCGCCACAGTGGACTCGGTCTCGAGGGCGTGCGCAGTGACGATGGTGTGCAGCCGGCTCCGGTCGGCCTCCTCGAGTCCCAGACCGTCAACCAGCTCGGGGTTGATCAAGGCCAGGTCGGCGTCCAGCAGGTACGCCATCCCGCCGGACATGCCCGCAGCGAAGTTGCGACCCGTTGGGCCGAGCACGACCACCTCGCCGCCGGTCATGTATTCGCAACCATGATCACCAACACCCTCAACGACGGCCAGCGCGCCGGAGTTGCGGACGCAGAATCGTTCGCCCACCAGCCCTCGCAGGAAGATCTCGCCCGAGGTCGCACCGTAGCCGATCACATTGCCGGCAATGATGTTCTCCTCGGCCCGGAATGCGGCGTTGATGGCCGGCCGGACGATGATCCGGCCACCCGACAATCCCTTGCCCACATAGTCATTGCTGTCACCGACCAGGCGCAGGGTGATGCCGGCCGGAAGAAAGGCGCCAAAGCTCTGGCCGCCGGAACCGGTCAAGGTCAGGTCGATGGTGTCAGGCGCCAACCCCTCGCCACCGGTGCGCCGGGTCACCTCGTAGCCCAGTCGGGTGCCGACCGTACGGTGCACGTTGCGTACCTCCACGGCGGCAACGACCGCCCTCCCCTCGTCCAGGGCCGGTTGGGCGAGCTTGATCAACTCGGTGTCCAGGCTCTGCTCGAGGGCATGGTCCTGGCCGGTGACGCGCCGCAGAGCGGCCCCCTCGGGCAACTCGACCCGGTGCAGCAGCGGTGTCAGGTCGAGCCCGTGCGCCTTCCAGTGCTGGGTCGCCGACACGGTGTCCAACACCTCGCTGTGACCGATCGCCTCGTCGAGACTTCGGAATCCCAACGCAGCAAGGTGGTCGCGGACCTGTTCAGCGAGGAACTCGAAGAAGGTGATCACGAACTCCGGCTGCCCGGTGAACTTCTTGCGCAGCTCCGGGTTCTGCGTGGCCACGCCCACCGGGCAGGTGTCCAGATGGCAGACCCGCATC
>JAKDKP010000457.1 GCA_030453285.1 Propionibacteriales bacterium | reverse complement strand
TTCGTACCCCCCACCGCCGTCGCCGGCCCCGGATCGCCGCAACAGCCCCGGCCCTTCCAACGACGCCACCGTTGATCCGCAGGTCTCCACACCGCCACGCTGACCCGGGCACGCCTCGACGCGCTCGTTCCTCGCTTGCTCGACGAGCGTGGGAAGGGCGGCCGCACCTGCTCGACGAACGTTGTCGCGAACAAGCACGATGGCCCGCCCCGGATCGGGACGAGCCATCGTGATGGTTCGGTTCAGGCGGTTCGGCTTCACTCGCCCTCGGGCTTGCCCTTGCTCGGATCGACCTGGACGCCCGGGCCCATCGTGGAGGAGATGGTGATCTTGCGGATGTAGCGACCCTTGGCGCTGCTCGGCTTGAGGCGCATGATCTCGTCGTAGGCGGCGAAGTAGTTGTCCTCGAGCTGGGCAGCATCGAACGACGCCTTGCCGACGATGAAGTGCAGGTTGGAGTGCCGGTCGACCCGGAACTCGATCTTGCCGCCCTTGATGTCGCTCACGGCCTTGGCCACGTCAACGGTCACCGTGCCGGTCTTCGGGTTCGGCATCAGTCCACGCGGGCCGAGGACGCGCCCGAGGCGGCCGACCTTGCCCATCAGATCCGGCGTGGAGACGACGGCGTCGAAGTCGAGGTAGCCGTCGGCCACCTTGGCGATCAGGTCGTCAGAGCCGACCTCGTCGGCGCCGGCGGCCACTGCGGCCTCGGCCTTCTCACCGGTGGCGAAGACGAGGACCCGTGCCGTCTTGCCCGTACCGTGCGGAAGGTTGACCGTGCCGCGAACCATCTGATCGGCCTTGCGGGGATCGACTCCCAGACGCATGGACACGTCGACGGTCTCGTCGAACTTCGCCGATGCGCCGGACTTCGCGAAGCCCAGGGCCTCGGCCGGGGCGTGGAGCTTGTCCACATCGAACTTCTCTGCTGCTGCGTTGTACGCCTTGCTGCGCGACATGACTGGTTTCCTTTGTTCGTGTGCCCCGACGTGTTCGGGAGCGTTGACCAGGTGTGGTGCGGGCTGCGCGGCCCTGCCACGTGCTGCTGAATCCTGCGGTGGTGCCCTGAGGTGCTGTGATCGCCGTAGCGGTCGATCAGCCCTCGACCTTGACACCCATCGAACGTGCGGTGCCGGCGACGATCTTCATCGCGGCCTCGACGTCGTTGGCGTTGAGGTCAGGCATCTTGGTGGTGGCGATCTCACGCACCTGGTCGGCGGTGATCTTGCCGACCTTGTCGGTGTGCGGGACGCCGGATCCCTTCTTGACTCCGGCGGCCTTCTTGATCAACTCCGCGGCCGGCGGGGTCTTGGTGATGAAGGTGAAGCTGCGGTCCTCGAAGATGGTGATCTCGACGGGGATGACGTTGCCGCGCATGGCCTCGGTGGCCGCGTTGTACGCCTTGCAGAACTCCATGATGTTGACGCCGTGCGGACCGAGAGCGGTACCGACCGGCGGCGCAGGCGTGGCGGAACCAGCCTGCAGGGCGACCTTGACGAGGGCCGCGACCTTCTTCTTGGGAGGCATGGATTGGGTCCTTGCTTCTTGGGGGTCCGAGAGGCTGATGCTCCTCGGGCCCGGTGGTGATGGTGATCAGGCGCCGTCGTCGGCGCCCTCGGGTGACCGGGTTCCCCCGGCCCTGGCGTGAGCTCAGACGACCTTCTGGATCTGGGCGAAGGTCAGGTCGACCGGGGTCTCGCGACCCAGGATCTCCACCAGCGCCTTGAGGCGTTGGCTGCTCACGTTGATCTCGGTGATGGTCGCGTGGACACCGGCGAACGGGCCCTCGACCACCATGACGGAGTCGCCCTCGTCGAAGTCGGCCACCTCGACCTGCTTCTTCTTGGCAGGCTTGGTCGGTCCGGTCGAGCTGGCGGCCACCTCGGCTGCCGCGGCGGCGGTGACGCCGGGGGTCAGCATCTTCTCGACCTCTTCGAGGCTGAGCGGAATCGGTTGGTTGGCGTGACCGACGAAGCCGGTCACCGAGGGGGTGTGGCGGACGGTGGCCCACGACTCGTCGGTCAGGTCCATCCGGACCAGGACGTAGCCGGGCAGGACGGTCCGCTTGATGGTCTTCTTGACGCCATTGCGAATCTCCTGCACCTCCTCGGTCGGCACGCGGACCTCGAAGATGAAGTCCTCCATGTTGAGCGAGGTGACCCGGTTCTCAAGGTTCTGCTGGACTCGGTTCTCCATGCCCGAGTAGGTGTGCACGACGTACCAATCGCCGAACTTGCTGCGGAGTTCCTCGCGCAGATCCTCCAGCGCCTTGGCGGTCGCAACCTCGAGCTCGTCGGCACCTTCGGCGTCCTGATCGTCGTCTGAACCCTCGGCGGATTCGGCATCGGTGTCCTCACCGAAGTTCAGGTCGATCTCGCCGCCCTCGTCGGACTCGGCCTCCTGCGTACCCTCGAAGTCGAGGTTGATGCCGTCGTCCGCGTCGCCCTCGGACTCGTACGACTCCTGGCCCAGATCGATCTCGAAGTCCTCGTTGGGCGTGGCTTCGGGGGTCTGGGCGTTGTCGTCGTTGGTCACATTGTCTCCGTTGGTGTGGGCGGTGGTGTCGGGCGGCGTGCTGTCGGTCATCCGAAGATCCTCAGCACGAGCCAGCCGAATCCGAGATCGAGCAGGCTACTGAAGGCGATGATGAACAACACGAACACAAGCACCACGATGAAGAACGTGCGCAGTTGCTCGCCGGTGGGGTAGACCACCTTGCGCAGCTCTGCGGCGGATTCCTTGACAAACGTGACCGGCCCGGTACGCGTCGGAGCCGCGGGCGCCGTGGACTGCTTGCGCGTCGGCCGACCCTTGCCTCCGGACGTGGTCACGGCGGAACCCTTGGCCGACCGCGTGGACTTCTTCGAGGAGGCACCGGCGGGGACCAGTTCCTTCTCGTCGTCGCCTGCTTCTGCATTGTCAGACTCGTCGTCGGCTGCCAGCTCATCGGCCGCGGGGTCGTCCTCGCCCACGTCCTCGTTGTCCGGCTCGTCCTCCCCTGTTGCTTCGTCGTCTGTCGCGTCGTCGCCCGCCTCGTCGTCGCCGTGGTGCAGGGCACTCCGCTGGTCGGTCCCGCGCCCGCGGTCGCCGTCCTGTTCGCCCTGCGCGGGCTCGTCGCCGCGGCGCAGGAGGTCGTCGGGGCGCGCGCCGCC
>JAKDKP010000456.1 GCA_030453285.1 Propionibacteriales bacterium | reverse complement strand
GCCCGGACCTCACGCAACTTGTGGGTGATGAAGACGATCGCCCGGCCCTCGTCGCGCAGGGAGCGCATCACCGCCATCAGGTCGTCGATCTCCTGTGGAGTCAGCACCGCGGTCGGTTCATCGAAGATGAGGTATTTCGCGTCATTGGCCAGCGCCTTGAGGATCTCCACCCGCTGCTGGATGCCGACCGGCAGATCCTCGACCTTGGTGTCGGGGTCGACCGGCATGCCGTGCCGCTGGGAGAGTTCTCGTACGGCGCGACGTGCCTGTCGCATGTTGAGCACCGGCCCACCGCCTTCGCGTCCCAACGTCAGGTTCTCGGCGACGGTGAAGACATCGACCAGCATGAAGTGCTGGTGGACCATCCCGATCCCGGCCGCCATCGCCTCCTTGGGGTTGGTGATCCGCAGCGCCTTGCCGTCAACACTGATCGTCCCCTCCTCGGGCTGCAGCAGCCCGTACAGGATGTTCATCAGGGTCGACTTGCCAGCGCCGTTCTCGCCCAGCAAACAATGGATCTCGCCGGGGCGGATCGTCAGGTCGATGGCGTCGTTGGCCACCAACGAGCCGAACCGCTTGGTGATCCCGGACAGTTCCAGGGTGCCCGCGTACTGGTCTGTTGACCCCACTCTTCTCCGATCATTGGCACGGCACGAGGGCCCCATCTGGACGAATGGGGCCCTCGGACCTCCTCCGTTGTCTTCAGCCCTGGGTCTGGGTCACGACGCTCGTCACCGTGGCATCGCCGGTACACGTGACCGAGGCGGTCTGCGTACTACCTACGTATGCTGACACCTTCGTCACAGTTCCGTGATATCCCGTGCACTTAACGACCACTCTGAATCTCTGACTACTGGGAAAATTCAAAGTACATTTCCCGTACCCAGTCTTGCCGCTGGTCCAGGTCCTGCAGTCCGCCGCCTTTGCCTCCGTTGCAGGCTGCACAGCTACGCCGATGGAACCGAAAACAAGCGTTCCGAGGATCAGAACGGATCTTAGTCTCCTCATTGAGACCTCCTTACGTTGGGTCACTGAAGCTTAGCCCTTGGGCTGGGACTCCGACTCGATCTTGATCGCGCCCGAGCTGATGTCGGCCTTGATCTTGTCCACATCGGCCTTCACATCGGCCGGGATCTTCGAGTCGAACTCGTTGTACGGCGAGAGTCCGGTGCCGTTGTTCTCCAGGGTGCCGACGTACGGCTCATTGGTGAAGGAGTCGTTCTTGGCGTCGGTGATCGCCTGGGTGACGGCCTCATCCATCGCCTTGTAGACGCTGGTCATGATGTTGCTGCAGTACGACTCGGCGGACTGGCAGCCATCGGTGTCGACCCAGATGGCGCTGACCTTGCCGCCGGAGGCCTTGGCGACCTGCAACGCCCCCTCACCGGCGGGGCCCGCGACCGGCATGATCACGTCGGCACCCTGGGACACCAGATTCTGCGCGGTGGTCTTGCCGCCGTTGACGTTCTCGAACGGGGTGTCGCCGGGCACGAACTGACCGTCCTGGGATTCGGTGTTCCAGCCGAGGACCTGGACATCCTTGCCCTTCTGCTGGTTGAAGTACGCCACGCCCTGGGCGAACCCGTCCATGAAGATCGTCACGGTGGGGATCTTCGCGCCGCCGAAGGTGCCGACCTTGCCGGTCTGCGAGGTGGCGGCGGCGAGGTAGCCGGCCATGAACGAGGATTGGGCAGTGTTGAACACCAACGGCTTGAGGTTCTTGACCGATGCATAGGATGAGTAGTCGCCGGGGTCGACATTTGCGAACTTGATCTCTGGGTTGGCCTTGGCGGCCGCCACCGTGGCGTCGGAGAGCAGGAAGCCGACGGTGACGATCACATTGCACTTCGCGTCGACCATCGACTGGATGTTCTTGGTGAAGTCGGCGACGTTCTTGGACTCGATCTCGCCGGTCTGGATGCCGAGCTTTTCCTTGGCATCGGTGAGGCCCTTGTACGAGGTCTGGTTGAACGACTTGTCGTCAAAGCCGCCGGAGTCCGAAACCATGCAGGCCTTGAAGTCCCCCGAGCCGCTGGCGGCACTGCCACTGCCGCTGGGCTGGGTTCCCGGATCGGCGGTCTTCTCCGACGGCGGCGCGGCACAGGCCGCAAGGGCGAAGGTGGCGGCGGCCAGCATGCTGGGGACCGCGAGCAGGTGCTTCTTCACGTGTTCTCCTCGAACGTTCCAAGGCCTGGTGCGGCCGTTGTGGTGCGCCTGCCCGCTGTCTGTGGACCTGCGCTTGATCCGCCACGGCTCCGGCTGGTGCCCATCCGAGTGGTGGGCGGCCCGATCCGCAGTGATCCGAGGTGACAATAACCCTTCCTCACCCGCACCGGGGCACCCCAGCCGACGCCTGCGCTGGAGGTGTTGTGCGAACGTGACCATGCGGCAAACGGTGGGCAACCGTACGGTGTCCCGATCGGTGTGACAGGAGTGATTGCTGTGGCTGCGCGGGCAGCGGCAGCAACGTGAAACACTGCCCCTCATGCAGCGGGGAACAGACAGCCTGATCGGCACCACGGCACCGGAGCAGACAGAGGACCAGGTGCGTGATCTGATCAATACGCGGGTGGATGAGCTCACCGATGCACTGATCGAGTTCCGGCGCGATCTGCACACCCACCCCGAGATCGGCCACCGGGAGTTCCGCACCACCGAGCAGATCATGGCCGCCCTCACCCGGGCCGGCCTGACCCCAGCGGTGCTCCCGATGGGCACCGGCGTCTGCGTGGATGTGCTCCCCGCCGGTCATGACGGCACCGACCTGCTCGGGATTCGCGCCGACGTCGACGCGCTGCCGATCACCGAAACGCTCGACCTGCCACATTCCTCACAGAATCCCGGCGTCTGCCACGCCTGCGGTCACGATGTGCACACCACCGTGGCCGTCGGCGCAGCGGTGGTGCTGGCCGGTCTTGCCGAGACCGGCCACCTGAGCCGCGGGGTCCGGGTGATCTTCCAACCCGCCGAGGAGGTCCAGCCCGGCGGCGCCGACGAAGTGATCAACGGCGGCGCCCTGGACGGCGTGAGTGAGGTGTACGCCCTGCACTGCGACCCGAAGGTTGAAGTGGGCAGGATCGGTCTCAAGGCCGGGGCGATCACCTCGGCCGCCGACCAGATCACCGTCCGCGCCACGGGATCGGGTGGCCACACCTCCCGACC
>JAKDKP010000011.1 GCA_030453285.1 Propionibacteriales bacterium | reverse complement strand
CGCCTGCTTCCAGCCGTACGCGACTGCGCGCAGCATCGCAATCAATGTGCCCGGCGAGGCCAGGATGACGTTCTTGCGGGCGGCGTACTCGTGCAGATCCGGTAGTTGCGCCAGCGCCTCGGCAGCCAGTGCCTCGCTGGGCAGGAACAGCACCACGAACTCCGGGGACCGGGGGCCGGACGTCCAGTAGGCCTTGCCGGACAACTGGTCGACGTGGGTTCGGACGTTCTTGCCGAACTGTGCCAGCGCCACCACCTGCTTGTCCTCGTCCTCGGTCTCCTGGGCGTTCAGGAAGGACTCCAGCGGCACCTTCGAGTCGACGTAGACGAACTTGCCCTCTCCAAGATCAACCCGCATGTCGGGACGGATCGTCTGGTCGCCACTGGTCGTCGAGGTGTGCTGCAGGGTGAAGTCGCAGTGCTCAACCATCCCGGAGATTTCGGCCACCCGCTTGAGCTGCAGCTCGCCCCACGAGCCACGCACCTGCGGCTTGCGCAAGGCGGTGGACAGGCTGCGAGTCTCGCGGCGGAGCTCCTCGCCGGTGTCTCGTACCGTCTGGACCTGGGACCTGAGCTCTGCGGCCAGGGCCGAACGCTCCTTCTCCACGGAGTTCAGCCGCTCCTGGAAGGCCTGCAGGGTCTTCGCCACCGGTGTCATCAACTGCTCGGTCGCCTTGAGTCGCTGCTCGGCCGACGCGTCGGCGGACTTGCCCTGCCGCTCAAGGGTCTCGGCCGACAATACCTTGAAGTCCTTGATCATCGCCTCGCGGTCGTCGGCGATCTCACCTGCCCGGGCGAGGGCATTGTCTCGTTGGGCCACGGCAGCCGACAGCTCGGCCCGGACCTCGGACACGACGGCGGACGCCTTCGCGGCCTGCTCACCGGCCTCCGCGGCTCGGGCGCGTTCCTGGGAAGCCTCGCCGCGGGCCTGCTCGGTCTCACTGTGCGCCTGAGCTACCTCGCTGCGCGCCTGCGCGACCCGGGTCTCGGCCTCGGCCAGCTGGGCGCGCTGCCGCTCGTTGGCAGCGGAGTCCCGCTGGACCCCGGTCTCACGCCGCGAGCCGGCCACGAACCAAGCCGCCAGCGCGCCAACGACGACACCGACGGCGAGGCCGAGCACGAGGATTGCCACAGTCGAGATGTCCATGCCTGCGATCCTGTCACCCGGCACCGACAGAACCCGGCTCCAGCCACCGCGGGTCGGTCATTGGTCGGGTCAGCACCGCATCGGCACGGCAGCGAGGGCCCGGCCATGCCTGGTCGGGCCCCGCGCTGACGCCTGTTGTCGTCGAAGATCACCCAGCAGTTGATTCGGTCAGCAGTTGGATGTGCTCAGCAGCTGAACTTGATGGTGAAGGCCACATCCTTGGTGCCGGACTTGGACAAGCTCGTTGCCTTGCCCTCAATGATCCAGCCATCGCCGTCCTTCGTGGCGGTCGCCTCGCCCGCCGTGCCAGGTGCGTAGCTGAGGACGGCACCGTCGGGGTCGACGACGCTCACTGCCTCCACCTTCACTGGGTCGCCTTCGGTGATCGCCAACCCCAGCGACCCATCGGGGTACTGCAGGGTGACCTTGCCCGCTCCACGCAGGCACGTAGGCTCCCCGGTGAGCTCGATCTTCTTGCCATCAACGGTCAGTTCATTGCCTCCACCGCCGCCGCCCTGTGGCGCGCTGGAGGCGGGGGCGCTACTTGCCGGCGCGCTGCTGGCCGGGGCGTTCGCAGGAGCGCTGGACTCGGGGGCGCTCTCGGTCGTGTCGCCGGATCCGGCGCAGGCGCTCAGGGCCAGGACGGCAGCGGCCAGGGGCAGGGCAAGGCGAAGCTTCATTGAACTCTCCAAGGTGAGGCGAAGGGGATCGCAGTCGATCCCGCGGCAGTGATGTCGGTCGAGCAGCTCGATGAGCGCCATGAAGGCCCGTGCTGTCTCATCGTCGGTGTCGCTGATTGACTGGGGGACATGATCGCACGCCACGAGTCCACCATGCCGCCGACGGAGAGCGACGCGCATCTCGCTGACCTCGCCAACTTCGTACGGGCATCTCCGTCGTCCTTCCATGCCGCCGCCGAGGGTGCCCGTCGGCTGACCGCTGCCGGATTCGTGGAGCAGGCCGAGACCGAGGACTTCGCTGCCGAGCCGGGCGGGTACTGGATGGTGCGCGACGGTGCATTGGTGGCGTGGCGAATCCCCACGGGCGCGTCGGGTCGCAGCGGATTCCGCATCATCGGATCGCACACCGACTCGCCGTCGTTCAAGCTCAAGCCCCGGCCCGACCTCACCTCGGCGGGTTGGCAGCAACTCGGCGTCGAGGTGTACGGGGGCCCGCTGCTCAACTCGTGGCTGGATCGCGAACTCGGCCTGGCAGGTCGGATCGTCACTACCGATGGCGCACAGCATCTGGTCCGGACGGGACCGATCATGCGGATCCCGCAACTCGCCATCCATCTCGACCGTCAGGTGAACGAGGTCGGGGTGAAGCTCGACAAGCAACTGCACACCGCGCCGGTGTGGAGCGTGCAGGGACCCGAGGGCACCGCGAGCGGTGACATCCTCCGGCACCTGGCCGAGATCGCCGGCGTCGACGCCGCCGACGTGCTGGGGCACGATGTGCTCGCCTTCGACACCGCCGCGCCGGCTCGTTTCGGTGCCAACGAGGAGTTCTTCGCCTCGGCTCGCCTGGACAACCTGAGCAGCGTGCATGCCAGCCTGCAGGCCATGATCAACAACACCGACGCCGAGCCGATCACGGTGCTGGCCGCTTTTGATCATGAGGAGATCGGATCGGGTTCACGGTCGGGGGCGAACGGACCGATCCTGTCCGATGTGCTCGGTCGGATCGCCCTGGCTGTTGGTGCCACTGGTGATCAACAACACCAGATGTACGCCCGCTCGTACTGCCTCTCGGCCGACGCCGGACATGCCGTGCATCCCAACTATGTCGGGCATCACGACCCCGCCAACCGCCCACTGCTCAACGGTGGGCCGCTGCTCAAGATCAACGCCAACCAGCGGTACGCCACCGATGCGGTCGGTTCGGCTCTGTGGCGTCGCGCCTGTGCCGCGGCCGGCGTACCCACCCAAGAATTCGTCTCCAACAACCAACTGCCCTGTGGATCCACCATCGGTCCGCTGACCGCGACCAGGCTGGGGATCACCACCGTCGACGTCGGCATCCCGCTGCTGTCGATGCACTCGGCCCGCGAGATGGCGGGGGTGGCGGATCCGTACTCCCTGGCGCGTGCCGCCGAGGCCTTCCTCAACCTCTGAGGGAATGCCTGATCGACTCCCGCCGTTGTAGCCACCCGGAACCGGCACCCGGACCAGGCACATGATCCCGGGCCAGGCACATGATCAAGGAGAAGGTATGAAGATTGGTATCATCATCGGCAGCACCCGCCCCGGACGTAAGGGCGAGCAGGTGGCGCAGTGGGCCCGCGAACTGGCCGGGCAACGCTCCGACGCCTCGTACGAACTGGTGGACCTGGCCGAGTTCGACCTGCACCTGCTGAATGACCCGACCATCCCTGCGGCGGCCAAGGGGCAGTACGCCGACGAGGCCACCCGGCGATGGGGCGCCACCATCGACGCCCTCGACGGTTTCGTGTTCGTCACCCCGGAGTACAACCACGGCGTCCCCGGCGCGCTGAAGAATGCCTTCGACGTGATCTCGCCCGAATGGGCCAACAAGGCCGTCGGATTCGTCAGCTACGGCGCCGATGGCGGCGTACGGGCCGTCGAGCAGTGGCGCGGGATCGTGATCAACGCGCACCTCTACGCCGTACGAGGTCAGGTCGCGATCTATCTGTTCGAGGAGTTCGACGGCGAGGGACGGTTCACCCCCAAAGAACGTCGCGCCGGCGAATTCGCCTCCCTGCTGGACCAGCTCGTGCCGCTGGCCGGGGCCCTTGAGCCGTTGCGCTGACGCATCACCGAGGGCTGCTGCGCCATCTCCACCCAGGTCGAAGACTCTTGGTCGGTGCGCCGGCTGCGCGCGCCGTGCGGACCAGTCAACGAATTCGACCGCGCCACGGTCGTCGAGGAGTCCACCGCTGGATCGATCGACGATCTCGAGGCCGCGCCAAGCGGTGGCGTCGTCGAGATCGATGCTGGGCGGCCGAATCTGATCGGTGCTGACTACCCGACAGGTGGTTCCGCTCCGTCGGTGAATGCGCCGCGGCGGACGGCGATCGCGGCGGTGATCGTTCCGATCCCGGCCAGCACCGCGAGCCCGAGGAACAGGTTCGTTGCGGCATGGGGCATGCTCGGCAGCCCGAGGTTCACCAGCACACCGGCCAGGGCCGAGCCGAAGCTCTGGCCGATCAACCCAACCATGGGGATGGCCGCACCTGCCTTACCTGCTTCACTTTTCGGGACGGTGCTCAGCGTCGCAAAGCTGATGTTGGGGAAGGAGAACCCGATCCCTGCACCAGCAATGATCAACAAGATGAACCACAAGGCGGCGCGCTGCGGGCTCGCCGGCTCGGCCTGTGTCAGGGCGGTGATCAACAATCCGACCGCGAGCAGCGCCGGTCCGATGATGGTCAGTCGGCCGCGCCACCTGGCCCCGCTGACTCGCGCACCAAGGAGTCCGAACGCCGACCAGCCGACGGAGACAGCCGCAGCAAAGAATCCGGCCACCAGGGGAGTGAGTCCCGCCATCCGCTGACCGAACAGCGGCGCGAAGGCCTCACTGACAATGGCGACCGTCGTCAGGGCGTTGGTCAGCAGCACCCACCGCAGTGCCGATCCCCGCCGATAGGTCGATCGCGGGAACACCGCGAAGGGGGCACTGCGATCGCGGGCCAGGAAGGCGATGACGAGCAGGGCGGCAGCGATGATCAACATCGTCTTGAGCTGTCCGTCGATGACCGAGGCGACGCTGAGCAGCCCGATGGCGGACGCCAGCAGGGCCACGGCGAGGATCGGGACTGGCTCGGTCTGCACGCCAGTGGCGCGTCGCTCCAGGGCCCGTGGGGCCAGGACGCCGAGGACGACTCCGAGCAGCGCGATCAGGCCGAAAGCCAGCCGCCACGCTCCGAACTGGGCGAAGAGTCCGCCGAGAACCGGTCCGATCAGCGTGCCGATACCGAACATGGCCGAGATCGCCCCGGTCGCCGGAGACCAGAGTCGGGACGGCAGAGCCGAGCGAACGACGGCGTAGCCGAGTCCGGAGAGCAGGCCTCCGCCGAACCCGACAATGCCTCGGCCGACCAACAGGGCGGGCATCGTCGGCGCGAGAGCGCAGATCGCCGCGCCGATGACGTAGGTGGCGAATGCCAGCAGGTAGGCACCGCGCGGGCCGAGCCGGGCCAGTAGCTGACTGACCGACATGACGCCGATCACCGAGACCACGACGTAGACGGTGGTTGGCAGTGCGTAGAGCTCCTGACCGCCGATCTCGGCGACCACCGAGGGCATCAGCGCCGAGGTGATGTACATGGTCATCGCGGCCAACAGGAAGCCACCGCAGAGGACCAGGACGGCGGATGCGTGACCGTCGCGGAACAGATCGCTGAGCCGAACCCGGTCGGCCTGATGAGTCGTCATGCGGCAAACCTAGAAACTCAAGTAACCTTGAGGTCAAATGATCATCCCGAGGAGGGCGGCGATGTATGAGCGCGGTGATGTATGAGCACAGTCCCGACGAGTTGTTGAGCATCGGCGACGTGGCGCAGCGGACCGGCGTTGCCAGGTCGGCGTTGCACTACTACGAGCAGCTCGGGTTGATCGCCGCGCAGCGCACGGTCGGCAATCAGCGTCGGTATCCGCGATACATGGTGCGGCGAATCTCGTTGTTGTTGGTGGCGAAGCGTCTCGGGGTGCCGCTGAGTGATGTGCAGGAGGCATTCGCCAGCTTGCCGATGGACCGCAAGCCGACGCCTCGGGAGTGGCGGCGGGTGTCCAAAGTCTGGCGGACGAGTCTCGAAGTTCGGCGGCGCCAGATTGAGCGGCTCGAACGGGAACTCACCGGCTGCATCGGGTGCGGTTGCTTGTCGATGACCGCGTGTCAGCTGTTGAATCCCGACGATGAACTCTCCGAGCGTGGTCCGGGTCCGCAGCGGTTGACCGAGACCGGCGAGCGCCTCACCGGGAAGGGCTCGCGCCAAGAGCGGCGCTAGGAACGGCGCAGCAGGTCGCCGTCGACGTACAGCCAGCGACCGTCGACACGGACGAAGCGACTCCGTTCGTGCAGGCTGCCGGCCGCGCCCGCCGTACGGAAGCGAGCAATGAACTCGACCTCACCGCGGTCGTCGAGCAGCCCGCCGCCGACGCGGTCGACGATCTGAAGGCTGCGCCACTCGATGGTGTCGTCCAGGTCCATCGCCGGCGGGCGTTGGCCGGGATGCCACGTGCGCAGCAGATGGTCGACATCGCCCACGACGAAGGCGGCGTAGCGCGAGCGCATCAAAGCCTCGGCCGTACGGGCGGCCCGCTCCTGGGCCAGCACCGGCCCGCAGCAGTCGGCCAGTACCGCGCCCGAGCGGCACGGGCACCGGTCCGTTCCGGACATGGTTGTCATGAGCCCCATTGTGTCGACCATCTGAAGATTGTGCGCCCCTATCCGAATCGGCCGGACACCTTCTCGTGGGCGGCTCGCGGCGCTAGTGTCAGGTCACGACCGACCCTTCCAGTCCCCCAGGAGAACCGATGTCACCAGTCCCCGCCTTTTCTCGCCGCCATGCCCTGTTGGGTGGAGCGGCCGTCGTGGCCGCCACGGCATTGTCCCGCCCCGCCACCGCCCGTGCCGACGGCACATCCTTGGCCGCCGCCTTCGACCAGGCCGCCGAGGCCCACGGCGTGCCCCGCGATCTGCTGGTCGCCCTGGCCTGGTCGCAGACTCGCCTGCAGAACCATCAGGGCCAGGCCAGCGGCAGCAAGACGTACGGCATCACCTCGGTGTCCGGGCGTCCCGGCAACGACGACCTGACTGCCGGCGCGAAGTTGACCGACCGCTCACCGAACGAGGTCCGCACCAGCGACGCGGCCAACATCGCCGCCACGGCAGCCCTGCTCGCCGCCCGCGCCGACAAGGTCGGCCTGTCATCGGCCGATCGCCGGACCGTCGCCAGCTGGTATCCGGTGCTCGTCGAGCACTCCGGGGCGGCCCAACTGCGGACCGGCGCGATCTACGCCGACAGCGTGTTCGGCGCCCTGGTCCGCGGCACCGGTGCCGGTGCACCGGTCCGCCTGCCCGGGGCACCGGTCGCGGCCGATCGGCGCAGCACCGACGCGGCGAGCAAGGCCCGCGAGCTGTCCCTGTCGACCTCGGAGTCCGCGGCCGCAGCCATCCAGGCCTGGGCCAATCCGGCCAACTACACCGCAGCCAATCGGCCCAGCAGCTCAGCGATCGACCGGGTCGTCATCCACATGACCCAGGGGTCGTACGCCGGTGCGATCAGTTGGTTCCAGAACCCATCGGCCCAGGTGTCGGCGCACTACGTCATCCGGTCCTCCGACGGCGAGGTCACCCAGACCGTACGGCACAAGGACATCGCCTGGCACGCCGGCTCGTGGGCATACAACCAACGCTCCATCGGCATCGAGCACGAAGGGTTCGTCGACAATCCCTCCTGGTTCACCGGAGCGATGTATCAGGCCTCGGCCAAGCTGGTCCGCGACATCTGCAACACCTACGGCATCCCCAAGACGCGGGAGCGGATCGTCGCCCACTCCGAGGTCCCCGGTGCCACGCACACCGACCCCGGGCGCAACTGGAACTGGGCGCAATACATGGAGCTGGTCACCGGAGACGTTCCCCCGGTCGATGCCTGGACGATGACCGTCGACAACAGCACCGCTGGCCGGTTCACCGCTTCGGCCAACTGGGAGTTGTCCACGTACGCATCCTCCAAGCACGGCCCGAACTACGCCTTCGCCCGGCCCGTCGCATCCTCCGATGTGGCCTGGTACTCCTTCGGCGTCCCCGCGGCCGGCAACTACAAGGTGGATGTGTGGTACCCATCGGTGGCCGGCTACAACGCCGCCACGCCCTTCCACATCGCCACCAGTGCCGGCAACAAGGTGGTGTACGTGAACCAGTCCAGCGGTGGCGGTGGCTGGCGCACGCTGGGCACCTTCCCCCTGGCCGCCAAGGACGCGCCGGTCGTCGGGGTCAGCCGTTGGACCTCCGGCACGGGCTACGTGATCGCCGACGCCGTACGGCTGACCAGGGCCTGATCGACTGACCGCACACCCGAATTGGACCACCGCCCGACCCTCGCCAGCCATCTCCCGCCCGAGAGGGTCGGCGTCGGATCGGTGGCGGTCCATTTCGGGTGTTGTGCTCGGGTGACGATGCCGGCGGGGCTCGATCGTCATGATGGTGGAGGCCACCGAACCGGCGGCCACGAGCAAAGGAGACCGACATGCGCTACACCCTCTTGCTCAACAGTGGCCCGCCTCCGGCCGAGGTGACCGAGGCCGATTTCGCCGCGATGCAACAGGCCTTTGACGCGTACGGCAAGGCGCTCGCAGAGGCGGGGGTCCTGGTCGGGGCCTCGGTGCTGCAAGGACCGGACGTGGCCACCACCGTCACCCTGCGTGGCGGCAGCGCCGAGATTGCCGACGGGCCCTTCGCCGAGACCAAGGAGGCCCTGGCCGGGGTGTTCCTGATCGATGTGCCTGACCTAGACGCCGCCCTGGACTGGGCCAAGAAGTGCCCCGGCGCGACCTACGGGGTGATCGAGGTCCGCCCGTCGGCCACCTCCTTGCTGGCCGACGGCACCTGGACGTGACCTCTCGCGTGGACCCCGCCGGCGCGGTGGTTGCTGCGCGGGCGGGGTACGGGCGCCTGTTGGCGGTGCTCGCGTCCTCGGGTGATGTCCACGCTGCCGAGGATGCGCTTGCCGACGCGTTCGAACGCGCGTTGGTGGCCTGGCCCGACCGGGGTGTCCCCGACAACCCCGAGGGATGGCTACTGACGGTGTCGCGCAATCGTCTGAAGGATCGTTGGAAGTCGGCCGAGGTGTCCCGTACGACCTGGTTGGAGGGGGCACCGGAGCCGGTCAGTCTGGATGATCTTGATCTTGAAGCGATCGGTGACCGACGGCTGGAGCTGATGCTGGTGTGCGCCCATCCGGCGATCGCCCCGACCGACCGGACTCCACTGATGCTGGCCACGGTGCTGGGGTTCACCGCCGCGCAGATCTCCGGAGCCTTCGCCGTGCCGTCCACCACGATGGCGACCCGTCTGACCCGTGCCAAGCGCCGCATCAAGGCCAACCGGATTCCGTTCCGGATTCCCGACCGGCACGTGCTGCCCGAACGGATGGGGGCGGTGCTCGAAGCGGTGTACGGGGCGTACGCGATCGAGCACTCCGCGACCGGCCCACGGCCGCACGGCCTGGTGCCCGAGGCTCTGCAGCTCGCCGAGATCCTCACCGACGTGGCACCGAAAGATCCTGAGGCCCATGGTCTGGCTGCGCTGGTGGAACTGTCGGCAGCCCGCCAGCCAGCGAGGATCGGTGTGGATGGTCGTTTCGTGCCGCTGGCCGATCAGGACCCTGACGACTGGGACCAGAAGTTGATCATGCGCGCCCATGATCATCTCCGCCGAGCACACGCCTGTGGAGTGCTCGGGAGATTCCAGGTGGAGGCGGCGATCCAGGCCGTGCACTGTGCGCGTACTGGCACAGAGGATCCCAACTGGGCTCGGATCATCGAGTTGTACGGAGTGCTGCAGCGCATTGCCCCGTCCTGGGGGAGTGGTGTGGCTCGGGTCGCCGCCATCGCCGAACTGGATGGCCCTCAGGTGGGGTTGGCGGCCCTGGAGGAGCTCGGGTCGCTGCCGGAGACGCTGTTGTCGGGGTGGGCCGTCCGTGGCCATCTGCTGGCCCGGGTCGGGCGGACTGACGAGGCGCGGGCTGCGTACGGCAGGGCGATCACGTTGACCGGCGACCCGGCCGAGCGCTCATGGCTGGAGGGTCGCCGTTCCGCGTTGTGACGTGCTGGCCCGAGCGTGAGGTGCGGGACACCGTACGGGCCCGTAGAGTTGGGCGACGTGGCACTCAGCATCGGAATCGTCGGACTCCCCAACGCGGGCAAGTCCACCCTGTTCAACGCCCTCACCCGCAACGACGTGCTCGCGGCGAACTATCCGTTCGCCACGATCGAGCCGAACGTCGGCGTGGTCGGTGTTCCGGATTCACGGCTGCCGGAATTGGCCAAGATCTTTGGCAGCGAAAAGATCATCCCGGCCACGGTGAGCTTCGTCGACATCGCCGGCATCGTGAAGGGCGCCAGTCAGGGCGAGGGGATGGGCAACGCGTTCCTGTCCCACATCCGTGAGGCCGACGCGATCTGTCAGGTGACCCGAGTGTTCAATGACCCCGACGTGACCCATGTCGACGGGGGCGTGAATCCGGCCAGTGACATGGAGACGATCAGCACTGAGTTGATCTTGGCCGACCTGCAGACGTTGGAGAAGGCGCTGCCCCGGTTGGAGAAGGAAGCCCGGATCAACAAGGACAAGATCCCTCAGTTGGAGGCGCTCAAGGAGGCGCAGACGGTGCTGGAGTCGGGCACGGGTGTGTTTGCCGCCGGCCTTGATCGGGGTCCGCTGCGTGAGTTGTTCCTGCTGACCGCCAAGCCATTGGTGTACGTGTTCAACTGCGACTCCGACGAGTTGGCCGACGAGGACCTCAAGCAGCGGATGCGGGAGCTGGTCGCGCCCGCCGAAGCGATTTTCCTGGACGCCAAGATCGAATCCGAGCTGGCCGAGATGGAACCCGAGGAGGCCACCGAATTCCTCGCTGATCTTGGTGTCGATGAGCCGGGTCTCGACGTGCTGGCAAGAGTCGGGTACGACACCCTCGGCCTGCAGTCCTATCTGACCGCCGGCCCCAAGGAGTCGCGTGGCTGGACCATCCGCAAGGGCTGGACCGCTCCGCAGGCCGCCGGTGTGATCCACACCGACTTCGAGAAGGGCTTCATCAAGGCCGAAGTCGTCTCCTTCGACGACCTGGTCGCCGCCGGCTCGATGAACGCTGCCAAGGCCGCCGGCAAGGTGCGCCTGGAGGGCAAGGATTACGTGATGGCCGACGGTGACGTGGTCGAGTTCCGCAGCGGAAGTGCATCTAAGCGGTAGACTGGAAGCATGACCTCGACCGCCTCCGCCGACGACGCTCAGCCCGTTCGCGCCGCCATCTACCTGCGCATCAGCCAGGACCGCGAGATGGATGGTCTCGCGATCGAGCGCCAGCGCCAGGACTGCGAGGCGCTGGCTCGGTCCCGTCGCTGGGAGGTCGTTGAGACCTACGTCGACCAGAGCAAGTCGGCCACGGACAAGACAAAGAAGCGGCCCTCCTATGACCGGATGGTCTCCGACTACGAAGCGGGCCGGTTTTCCGCCATCGTCTGCTACGACCTCGACCGGCTGACGCGACAGCCCCGTCAGCTCGAAGACTGGATCGACCGGGCCGAGACCCGGGGACTGGCCCTGGTGACGGCCAACGGGGCCGCGGACCTGTCGACCGACGGCGGGCGCTTGTTCGCCCGCGTCAAGGCCGCTGTCGCCAGGGGTGAGGTCGAGCGGAAGTCCGCGCGCCAGTCACGCGCGCACGTCCAGCGAGCCAGCGAAGGCCGAGTCCCGAAAGGCGTTAGGCCCCTGGGGTATGACGCCGACGGGGCTGTGGTCCGCAAGGAGGCGAAGGCTGTCCGGGCCATCTACGACGCCTTCGACCAGGGCGCTTCCTTACGGGGTATCGCCCGGGCACTGTCAGGAATCGAGGAGGAGGACGGCGACAAGGCCGAGCGGGTAAAGGGCGTGCCGAAGTTGCCCAACCACTCCCGCACCCTGACGATCGAGCGCAACAAGAAGCGGGCCGCCAAGGACCTCCCGGCCAAGCCTGTCCCCGACGACCGGCCGTGGGCGGAGAGCACGGTCCTTGGCATCCTGCGCAACCCCCGCTACGCGGGCTACTCGGTCTACACCGACGTCAGGGACCGCCGGGCAACGGTGGCCGACAACCAGTCCCGGCTGGCCAACGGCGAACGACCACGCGGCAAGCGCAGGGATTGGCGTGAGTTCATCGTCAAGGGCGAGAACGGCCTGCCGGTCAAAGGCAAATGGAAGCCCCTCGTCTCGGAGGACCTGTGGCAGCGGGTGCAGCTCAAGCTCGATGACGACTCGCGGGTGACCAACCGCGTCGGCACCCACCGCCGACACCTGGGCAGCGGTCTGTACGTGTGCGGCGTGTGCGGCTCCTTGGTGCGGGGCTGGTCGCGCGGATATCGCTGCAAGCAGGCCTGTATGAGCCGCACCGGTGACCCCATCGACGAGCTGGTACGCGGCGTCATCGCGGAGCGACTCCGCCAGCCCGATGCGCTTCGCTCCGTCGCGGCCACTGACTCGCCCCGGCTCACAGGTCTGCAAGCCGAGATCGACGAGCAGCGCAGACGGATCGCGCGCGCAGAGCACGACTATGACGCCGGTCTGCTCGAAGCAGCCGACCTCAAGCGCAACCGCACCCGCGCCAAGGAGGCCATCGCCCGGCTGGAGGCCGAGATCAAGACCCTGCCGCGTGGCACCGTGAACGTGCCGATCCTGGACAGCGACGACCCGGCACAGGCGTTCCTCGACGCAGACCTCAACGTCCAGCGCGCCACCATCGAAGCCCTGGCATGCGTCACGCTCCAGCCACAGGCGCGGGGCCGCAAGGCGTTCAACCCCGCCAGCGTCGAGATCGAGTGGCGCTGATCA
>JAKDKP010000455.1 GCA_030453285.1 Propionibacteriales bacterium | reverse complement strand
CGTCGTTCGTGGCCAGGAAGGTCATGTTGCGCGATGAGCCCGGTCGTCGACCCGTCCGACCCAAGCGCTGCAGGAGTGATGCGACTGTGTGAGGAGCGCCCACCTGCTGCGATCGGTCGAGGTCACCGACGTCGTGGACGTGGTGATCACACCCACCTATTCGGGATGCCCGGCGATGGACGCGATCGCCGACGATCTACGCTCCGCACTGTCCCCACTGGGTCTGCCGGTGCGCATCCGTACGGTATTGAGCCCCGCGTGGACCACCGACATGATCACCCCCGCCGGACGGGCCGCCCTCGAGTCGTACGGAATCGCGCCGCCGGGTGCAGTACCCCACGGGGAGGGGCCCACTCCGCTGACGCTGGGCGTGGTGTGCCCACAGTGCGGATCGATCGACACCGAGGAGCTGTCCCGCTTCGGATCCACCTCCTGCAAGGCCTTGTGGCGCTGCCGCGCCTGCGCCGAACCCTTCGACCACTTCAAGGCGCTGTGATGTCCCCGAGCCCAGTGATGCCTGACAAGGAACGGTAGTGCCCACCTTTCACCCGCTGCAGGTCGCCGAGCTGACCCCGACGACCGATGAGGCCGTCGTGATCACCTTCGCGGTGCCGCCCGAGCTGGCTTCGGAGTACGAGTACCGGGCCGGCCAGCACCTCACCATCCGTACCCACCTCGAGGAGATCGACGAACGTCGGTCGTACTCCATCTGTGCCGCCCCGTCGTCGGGTCGGTTGAAGATCGGAGTGAAATTGCTGTCTGGTGGTGTCTTCTCCTCCTTCGTCCATGATCAACTCGCCGTTGGCGACGAACTCGACGTGATGACTCCCGCAGGCCGGTTCAGCCCGCGGGACCCGTCAGCCGAAGGCCGCCACTACGGAGCGGTCGTTGCGGGCAGCGGCATCACACCGGTGTTGTCGATCATGACCGAGATCCTCCGTACGACCGAGAGCTCAACCTTCACCCTGCTGTACGGGAATCGTGGCGCCTCGACGGTGATGTTTGCCGAGGAGATCGCCGACCTCAAGGACACCTTCCCTGATCGGCTCCAGGTGTTCCACGTGCTGTCGCGCGAACTTCATGCCTCGGCCGTGCTGGCGGGCCGAATGGAGGGCGACAAGTTGATCATGCTGCTCGACCACTTCACCTCTCCCGAGGTGGCTGTCGACGAGTGGTTTCTGTGCGGCCCGTACGCGATGGTCACCGCCGCCCAGAAGGAGCTGACCGCCCGCCGCCTGGCGCGACGGCAGGTGCACAGTGAGCTGTTCTGGACCGGAGAGGTCGAACCGCCACGGATCACTCATCGCGAGCTGGGGGCGCAGGTCACGGCCCGACTGGATGGCCGCACCACGAGCTTCACCATGCCGCCGGAGGGGTCGGTGCTCGACGCCGTCCTGGCGCAGCGGCCAGAGGCCCCGTTTGCCTGCAAGGGCGGGGTGTGCGGGACCTGTCGGGTCAAGTTGATCAGCGGTGAGGTCGAGATGGCCCGCAACCACGCTCTTGACCCCCAGGATCTCGACGCCGGGTTCCGGCTCGCGTGTCAGAGTGTGCCGGTCACCGATGAACTGTCCGTGGACTTCGACGCCTGATCCCACCGATGATGAAGCGGCACCGGCTCCATGATCAGCTCTCCCTTGATCACCCGTTCTCGTTCACTCTCCCTCGACCAGCTGTGCGGCGATCGCCGAGTTGACTGCCGCACGGATCCGCAGGTAGTGGACCGGATCGTGGGGATAGGCGTCGAAGGTCAGCGCACCGTCGGGATTGATCAACTCAATCGCCCCGGCGCGCCCGATCAGATCGGCCAGCAGGTGCAGGGCCCGTACGTCGGCCATCGCCTCGGCGAACACGCGCAACCGGATCGAATCCCAGGCCGTACCGTCGGGTCCGGGATAGACGATGAACGGATCACCCGCCTGGAACTGGCGACCGGCAGTGGTGTCGGCAAACGGGTCAATCGGGTACAGGGAACGGCCGGCGTTCCAGAAGTTGAAGCCCCAGTGCAGGAAGCCCGCACAGTCGAAGGCGAACAACTGCAAGCCGAGGACGCGGTTGCGGTACGAGGGCTGGCCGATGAATCGGTTGGCGACATCGACTGACTGGCCGGTGCAGTAGTAGACCCACAGTGGCTGCACTCCGGAGGCCAGGAATGGTTGTACGGCATCGGTCGCGACCACCGGAATCGGCACCAGCCCCTCGGCCCAGAACGCATGATCACTGAGCGCGTCCACGACGACGGTCCCCGCCAACAGCGGGTCGGTGATCTCCTTCAGGCGCCCGTACTGCGTCCGTGCCTCCTCTCCGTCGGGCTCGTCGGCCAGGTGCCAGATCACGTTGGGCCCCCAGTGCTGGTCGAGCACCGCCCGTACGGCCGGAATGTAGACCGTCAGGAACTCCGTGTACGCCTCGCCGGTCGCCGCGTCCTCCCAGCCGAACAATTGGCTGCCGTCTGTCGCGTACACCGCCGGGCAGCTCCGGGCGCCCCACTGGGTGAACAGATGTGCCACCTCCAGATGGGTGATGCCGACCCGGCGGCACACCTCGATCCAACGCAGCAGCTTGTCGAAACCGAAGGCGTACCCGGTCTCGGTGACCGACACCTCGGCGAGTTGGACATTCAGCCGGGTGGTGCCCTCGGCGGTGTCCAGCGGCGGCGTGTGCACCGGGGTGAGGACCGAATTGATGTCCATCCGCCGGGCCGCGACGAGGAAGTTCTCGATCAGCCGCCACCCGACCTCCGAGTACGGCTCGACCCCGTAGTAGTGCGCCAAGCCATCGACATGGAACCAGTGCGTGTTCACGATCGGAAGCGGCGGGAGCTCGGCGGCGATCACCGTGAACGGCAGACTGCACGTGCCGACCTGATCACCACTCCGGGCGCTGACCAACTGCACCGTGACCTCACCGCTGCCGGCCGGGGCGTCGGAGTCCACGTCCAGGGTGATCCAGACTGCCCGCCACTGCAGGGGTGCTGGGTACCACTCCTCACCCGCTGCGAGCGGGCGCAGCAGATCGGCCAGCAGCGCCGGCCCGGTGTGGTCGTAGTGATCATCATGCCTCGCCAGGGCAGTCACCTCGCACGGCACAAGATCAACAGCGGCCAGCTCGATGGTGACACCGGGTGGGGCCTGCACCTCGACGCGTAGGCCCCCGTGGTGCCCGGCCGACCAATCGTC
>JAKDKP010000454.1 GCA_030453285.1 Propionibacteriales bacterium | reverse complement strand
GGGCGGGTGTGTCATCGACGTGGGTGGGTTCGACGACGACCAGACCGTCGGTGGAGTCGTCGGCGTCGAAGGTGATCGTGTCGCCCTCCAGCACCTCGCCGGCCAGGACACGCCGGGCCAGCTGGTCCTCGATCGTGGTCTGCACCAGACGGCGGAGCGGGCGGGCGCCGTACACCGGATCGAAGCCGGTGAGGGCGAGCCAATCCCGGCCTGCGTCGGTCACTTCGACGGTGATGCGACGTTCGGCCAGCCGCTCGTTGAGCCGCTGGATGTTGTTGGTGACGATCCGGGCCAGGTCCTCGGTGCCGAGGGTGTCGAACAGCACGATCTCGTCGAGCCGGTTCAAGAATTCTGGTTTGAACGAGCTGCGCACCACGTTCATCACCGATTCGCGCTTCACCTCGTCATTGAGCTTGGGATCGGCGAGGTACTGCGAGCCCAGGTTCGAGGTGAGGATCATGATCACGTTGCGGAAGTCGACCGTACGACCCTGGCCGTCGGTCAGCCGGCCGTCGTCGAGCACCTGGAGCAGGATGTCGAAGACTTCCGGGTTCGCCTTCTCCACCTCGTCGAGCAGGACGACGCTGTACGGGCGACGCCGGACCGCTTCGGTGAGCTGACCGCCCTCCTCGTAGCCGACGTAGCCGGGAGGAGCACCGACGAGCCGGGCCACCGAGTGCTTCTCGGAGTATTCCGACATGTCGATCCTGATCATGGCGCGCTCGTCGTCGAACAGGAACTCGGCCAGGGACTTGGCCAACTCTGTCTTGCCGACACCGGTCGGTCCGAGGAACAGGAACGAACCAGTCGGCCGGTCCGGGTCGGAGATGCCGGCCCGCGAACGCCGTACGGCATCGCTGACCGCACGAACCGCGGCACGCTGCCCGATCAGGCGATCACCCAACCGGTCCTCCATCTGCAGCAGCTTCTCGCTCTCGCCCTGCAGCAGACGTCCGACCGGGATGCCGGTCCAGTTCGCCACCACCTCGGCGATGTCGGTGGCACTGACCTCCTCCGACACCATCGGCTTGGTGTTCTTCTCCTCCTCGGCGGCGGCCTTGACCTCGGCCTCCAAAGCGGGGATGCGGCCGTACATGATCTCGCCGAACTGTTCGAACTTGCCTTCACGGTTGGCCTTGTCGGCCTCGCTGCGGAGTTCGTCGATCTGCCGGTTGAGGTCGCCGCCCCTGTTCAGGCCGGACTTCTCGGCCTCCCCCCGGCTCTGCAGGGATCGCAGCTCCTCCTGGGCGTTGGCGAGGTCGGCATTCAGCCGTTCGAGGCGCTCCCGGCTGCCGGCGTCGGACTCCTTTTCCAGCCAGGACTGTTCGGCGGTCATCCGGTCCACCTGGCGCTGCAACTGGTCGATCTCCTCGGGCGAGGAGTCGATCTCCATCCGCAGCCGGGAGGCCGACTCGTCGATCAGGTCGATCGCCTTGTCAGGCAGTTGGCGTGAGGTGATGTAGCGGTTGGACAGGCTGGCCGCAGCCACCAGGGCGGAGTCGGTGATGGTCACCTTGTGATGGGCCTGGTAGCGCTCGCGCAGTCCGCGCAGGATGGCGATGGTGTCCTCGACGGAGGGTTCGCCCACGTACACCTGCTGGAAGCGGCGTTCCAGCGCGGGATCCTTCTCGATCCGCTCCCGGTATTCGTCGAGGGTGGTGGCGCCGATCATCCGCAGTTCGCCACGGGCCAGCATCGGCTTGAGCATGTTGCCGGCGTCCATCGACGAATCGCCCGAGGCGCCCGCACCCACAACGGTGTGCAGCTCGTCGATGAAGGTGATCACCTGACCCTCGGCGTCGCGAATCTCGGTCAGTACGGCCTTGAGGCGTTCCTCGAACTCGCCGCGGTACTTCGCCCCGGCGACCATCGATGGCAGGTCGAGCGAGACCAGGCGGCGGTTCTTCAACGAATCCGGTACGTCGCCGGCGACCAGCCGCTGGGCCAGCCCTTCGACGACGGCGGTCTTGCCGACTCCGGGTTCACCGATCAGGACCGGGTTGTTCTTGGTCCGGCGGGCGAGCACCTGGATGACGCGACGGATCTCGGTGTCGCGGCCGATGACGGGGTCGAGCCGCCCTTCGCGAGCACGTTCGGTGAGATCGACGCCGTACTGATCGAGAGCAGAGGAGGTGGCCTCGGACTCTGCGCTGGTCACCCGCTTGGAGCCGCGCGTCTCGTTGAACGTCTGGGTGAGGGCGTCGGTGGTGGCGCCCAGGTCGTTGAGCAGCTTGCGCATCGGCGAGTCGACCGCGGTCAGACTGAGCAGCAGGTGTTCGGTGGCGACGAACTGGTCGCCGAGCTTCTGGGCACGCGTCTCCGCATCGGCGATCACCCGGGCCAGCGCGCCCGACATGCCCGGCTGGGAGACCGAGGAGCCCTTGGCGGCTGGCAGCTTCTTGAGTGCGGCGTCGACCGCGGCACCCACGACGGTGGGATCGACACCGGCAGCCTTCAACAGCGGAGCGACGGTGTTCTCCGGCACCTCCAGCAGGGCGTGCAACAGGTGGGCGGGTTCGGCGTTGGGGTTGCCATTGGTGAGTGCGGTGCGGACCGCGACCGTGACCGCTTCGCGAGCTTTGGTGGTGAGCTTCTCCATCAGTGACCTCTTCAAGCTGAGAACGTGACGAAAACTCAGAGTTGAGTCTTGCGGGCTCAACTATGCCCTTCCTGAACGCAGAACTCAAGTTGAGTTGAGCCGACCTGGCTCAACCTTGTTCTCAGGGGTCGTGCTCAGACGCACGCAGGGACACCACGACCAACCGTTGCGCCTCGTCGGGCGCTGTGACCTCCGCCGTGAGGTCGGCATAGGTGGTGAGTCGGTGGCTGCCCCACCCGGCCCGGGTCAGCGCGGCCAGCAGCGCGGCGGGGTCCAGCAGTCGTTCGGTCTCTGTCTCGGCGAACCACCGCTTCTCCCCCGTCTCGTCGAGGAGATACCCCTCCAGATGCAGCGACGCCTCCCCGGTCTCGGCGTCGTAGCTTCCCCGGCCCGCCAGTCGTCCGAACTCGTCGTCGATCACCTCATCGGTGCCGGCCCATCCGACAAAGGCGAGTGCGGTGTTCAGGTCCACCACCAGCAGTGCACCCGGCCGAGCAGCTTCGGCGGCGGCCCTCGCCATCACCGCCACCGATTCAATCCCGTCCAGGTGGTTCACCGAGTCGTACAGGCAGAGGATCAGATCGAACGG
>JAKDKP010000453.1 GCA_030453285.1 Propionibacteriales bacterium | reverse complement strand
GATCAACCTGAGTGCCGACAAGCCGCAGGTGTTGGCCGAGTCCTACCGCGTGCTCGCGCCAGGGGGCCGGATCAGGATCAGCGATGTCGTCGCCGAGGACCATCTCACCGAGGCTCAGCGCGCCGACCGCGGCACGCACGTCGGCTGCATCGCCGGCGCCTTCTCCCGGGGAGAGTATCTCGACGGGCTGGCCTCCGTCGGCTTCGTCGATCCTTCGGTGGAGTTCACCCATGAGGTGGCCGACGCCATGCACGGCGCGATCATTCGCGCCACCAAGCCGGCCGGACCCCATCGGTGAGTCGTACCGTCTCTGCGCCCGCCCCGACGGCCACGGTGACGGCTCGGCTGTCGGCTCTCGATCGGTGGCTGCCGGCGTGGATCCTGCTCGCCATGGTGGTGGGTCTGGGCCTGGGGCGTCTGGTCCCGGGGTTGGCGGCCGCACTCGATGCCGTACGGGTGGGATCGGTGTCCGTGCCCATCGCGATCGGCCTGTTGATCATGATGTATCCCGTGCTGGCCAAGGTCCGATTCGGCGACACCCGGCACGTGATGACGGACCGTCGGCTGATGATCAGCTCACTGTTGATCAACTGGGTGCTCGCGCCGGCCTTCATGTTCCTGCTGGCCTGGGTCTTCCTGGCCGACCTGCCGGAATACCGTACCGGGTTGATCATCGTCGGATTGGCGCGCTGCATTGCCATGGTGATGATCTGGAACGACCTGGCCTGCGGTGACAGGGAAGCGGCGGCTGTGCTGGTGGCGATCAACTCGGTCTTCCAGGTCCTCGCCTTTGCCGGTCTGGGCTGGTTCTATCTGCAGGTGCTGCCGGCCTGGCTCGGTCTGCCGGTGACCTCGGCGGAGTTCTCGGTCGGCGCGATCATGATCAGCGTGCTGGTCTTCCTCGGCATCCCCATGGTGGCGGGCTTCCTGACCCGGACGCTGGGCGAGCGGGTGATGGGACGTGAAGGCTACGAGAGTCGCCTGCTGCCGAGGATCGGTCCGTTCGCCTTGTACGGATTGCTGTTCACGATCGTTCTGCTGTTTGCACTGCAGGGTCATGCCATCCTCGAACGCCCACTCGACGTGGGCCGGATCGCTCTGCCGCTGATCATCTATTTCACGATCACGTTCGGGGTCGCACTGGCGACCGGCGGTCTGCTGGGCCTGGGATACGAACGGTCCACCACCCTGGCGTTCACCGCAGCCGGCAACAACTTCGAGCTGGCGATCGCCGTGGCGATTGCGACCTTCGGCGTCACCTCCGGCCAAGCTCTGGCCGGTGTGGTCGGGCCGCTGATCGAGGTGCCGGTGCTGGTCGGCCTGGTTCATGTCGCGCTGTGGTCGCGGCGCTTCTTCGGCGTCCGTTCCGGCTCCCGGGGCGATCTGGCGGCGCGGCGATGATCAGTGTGCTGTTCGTCTGTGTCAGGAATGCAGGCAAGTCGCCCATGGCTGCGGGGATGCTGCAACAACTCGTGGATCGATCGGGGGTCGGCGACGTCGAGGTGCGATCCGCCGGCATCCGGGCCGGAGGTGAGCCCAATGCACTGTCGGTGCGGGCGCTCGCCGAGGTTGGGGTGGATATCGCTGATCATCGACCGCAGCAGGTGACCGATGAGCTGTTGCAGAGCGCCGATCGTGTGATCGTGCTCGGTGGCCAGGCTGGGGTTGAATGCTTCCCCGGGCGGGAGGTCGAGCGGTGGGACACCGTCCAGCCATCTCGGTTCGGCCTCGACGGGATCGAACGCATGCGCCTGATCCGCGACGACCTTGCCCGCCGCGTCGCCGTTCTGCATGCCGACCTGACCCGCTGAAGTACTGCCCCACCGGAGTTGTCGGGCGAATCGACAACTCGGGGGAATCAGACTGCGGTCTGGTCGGCCAGGCGGGACAGGATCAGCTCGGCCGTGGTGGTGTCGGTGACGAGCCGGTTGAACAGTCGTGCCCTGGCGCCGGCGATGATCGAGGGGACCTTGTCCTCCCCGACCGCGACCCCGAGCACGAAGGGAATGCGGCGTAGCAACTCGGGAGTGGTGCGCACCATTCGCTCGTCGCCGGGAAAGTGCAGGTCGCTGCCGTCGGCGGCGAAGAAGTTCAGGCAGATGTCGCCGACCGCGTCCCGCAACGCTCCTGACCCACGGGGGACGAAGGCCGAGATGGACGACCTGGCCGAGGGTGGCGCGCCGATGCCGACGATGGCGCCTTCGGCACCATCCCACAGGTCGAGCACCTCCTGGAAGGAGGGATCGTCCTGGAGAGAAGCCCGTACGGCGATCGAGGGCAGTGCCTGGGCGAACAGGAAGTGTGGACGCCCGCCGAGCTGATGGGCGAACGCCCGGGCGATCTCATTTGTCTGGTACCAGGGCTGCGGTTCGGCCTGCCCGCCGACCGTCGGCACGATGTTCACACCGGGAAGCTGTGGCAGGTCCGTGCGGGACAGTTCGAAGATGGTGCGCCCCGAGGACACCAGCAGGGTGTCACCGGGCACCAGTTCCGCCGACCGCAGGGCAGCCGAGAACGGGTCCCGCAGGGACGGCCCGAGATCGACCCCGGTGAAGGGGGCCAGCCGGACGTGTGCCAGGTCGAGGGCATCACGTAGCCCCTCGGCGAGCCCGTCGGCTGCTGCGGCGGCGGGGTCGTGGACGCGGATGTCGACGATGCCCAGTCGTCGTCCCTCGGACAGCAGCCGGCTCACCTGAGGTCGGCTGACCCCCAGGGCCTGGGCGATCTGTGCCTGCGTGGCGCCTTCCAGGTAGTACATCCGGGCGGCGCGGTGGATGGTCGGAAGATCGAACCGGGAGTGGCGCGCATCCTCGGTCACGTGGTCGTTCCTTCCCTCGAAGTCCCTGCAGGCATTCAATCACAGATGTACCGAACAGATGTGCGTTCATCACTATTCGGAACATATGTTCTTGACATCTGTTCAGATGTTGCCGAGACTGGTGTCGAGATCACAGCCCCAGATCACAGCGATGGAGCACCAGGTTGTTGCTGGATCGCGAACACGGAGGTTCACCGATGAACACACCCACCCGCATGCAGGCCGTCGTCGTCCACGGCCCTGAGGACTATCGCCTCGAGGAGTTGGACGTTCCCCGCCCCGGACCCGATCAGTTGCTGATGAAGGTCGAAGCCGTGGGCGTCTGCGCCAGCGACCTGAAGTGCTATCACGGAGCTGCCAAGTTCTGGGGCGACGAGAACCG
>JAKDKP010000452.1 GCA_030453285.1 Propionibacteriales bacterium | reverse complement strand
CGTCGTCCGGGTGTGCGTGCACGAGCATCAACCGCGGGCGGACAACCCGGGGCGTCGCGGTGGGCTCGCTCGAATGCTGAAGGCTGTTGGTCTGTGGCACGAGGAACAGACTATGAGTTCAAGCACACTTCAAGTCCATCGGGTTCACCCACAGCGGACCTTTCGACCGTCGCTCGTTCCTCGCTTACTCAACGACAGACATCCGACGGCATCCGGGGAAGGCTGCGTCGCAACCTCACGGACGATCAGGAGAGTACTTGCCGCACCTCGGCGAAGTGACAGGCCGAACGGTGCTGCCCCACACCATCGGGATGATCGACCAACTCGGGCTCCTTCTGACTGCACAACTCCTGGGCCCGGAAGCAGCGGGTGTGGAACCGGCAGCCCGAGGGCGGGTTGGCCGGGCTCGGCACGTCGCCGGTCAGCACGATCTGTTCGCGGTGCCCACGCTGGGTCGGGTCCGGCACCGGGACCGCCGACAGCAGGGCCTGGGTGTACGGGTGCGTCGGCGACGAATAGATCTGGTCCTCGTCGCCGATCTCCACCATCTTGCCCAGATACATCACCCCGACCCGATCGGAGATGTGCCGGACCACCGACAGGTCGTGGGCGATGAACACGTACGCCAGGCCGAGTTCGGCCTGCAGCTTTTCCATCAGGTTGACCACCTGGGCCTGCACCGACACGTCGAGTGCGGAGACCGGCTCGTCACAGATGATCACCTTCGGATTGAGCGCCAGCCCGCGAGCGATACCGATGCGCTGCCGCTGACCGCCAGAGAACTGGTGCGGATACCGATTGATGTGCTCGGGGCTGAGCCCGACCAACTCCAGCAGTTCCTGCACCCGACGCCGCCGACCGCCGCGCGGGACGACCTCGGAATGGATCTTGAACGGTTCGCCGATGATGTCGCCGACCGTCTTGCGTGGATTCAGCGAGGTGTACGGGTCCTGGAACACGATCTGGATGTCGCGACGCAGCTTGCGCATGGCCGCACCCTTCTGGGCGTACATGTCGATGCCGTCGAAGGTGACCCGCCCGGCGGTGGGCTCCTCCAACCGCATCAACAGGCGACCCAGCGTCGATTTGCCGCAACCGGACTCACCGACGATGCCGAGTGTCTCGCCGCGGCGCAGGTCGAAGGTGACGCCGTCGACGGCCTTCACCTGCCCGACCGTACGCCGCAGCACGCCACTGCGGATCGGGTAGTGCTTGACCAGACCCTCGGCCTGCAGAATCACCTCGCTGCTCACTGCAGCTCCTCCCGATCGTCCGAAACAGTCGGATCCTCGCCGGCCAGCACCTCGTCGCTGCGCAGGCAGGCCGCCGAGCGACGCACGCCGACGCTGGTCAGCGCCGGCGGTGCACCGACCCGGCACTCGTCGATCACGTACGTGCAACGCGGGTTGAATGGGCAACCGTCCGGGATGTGCATCAGGTTCGGGGGCAGGCCACCGATGGCATCCAGCTCCTGACCCTTCTGGTCGATCCGAGGGATCGAGTCCAACAACGCCTTCGTGTACGGGTGGGCGGGCTGCCGGTACACGTCCTCGACATCGGCCCGCTCGACGATCCGCCCGGCGTACATCACTGCGATCCGGTCGGCGACGTCGGCCACCACCCCCAGATCGTGGGTGATCAGGATCAGCCCCATCTGCCGCTCCTCCTGGAGGTCGGCCAGCAACTGCATGATCTGGGCCTGCACGGTCACGTCGAGGGCGGTGGTCGGCTCGTCGGCGATCAGCACGGCCGGGTCCAGCGCGATCGCCATCGCGATCATGATCCGCTGCCGCATGCCGCCGGAGAACTGGTGCGGGAACGCGTTCACCCGCTGGCGGGCGGCGGGGATCGCGACCCGTTCCATCAGCCGGACCGCCTGCTCCTTGGCGTCGGCCTTGTTCATCCCCCGGTGCTGGCGGAACATCTCGGCGATCTGCCAGCCGACGGGGAACACCGGATTCAGCGAGGACAGGGCGTCCTGGAAGATCATCGAGATCTGCGGCCCGCGTACGCTGCGACGTTCCTTCTCCTTCATGGCGAGGAGGTCCTTGCCGCAGTAGCGGATGGACCCTCCGGTCACATAGCCCGGTGGCGTGTCCAGAATCCCCATGATGGCCTGCGCGGTCACCGACTTGCCCGAGCCGGATTCACCGAGGATGGCCAGCGTCTCCCCCTCTCGGAGGTCGAGACTCACCCCGTTGATCGCCTTCGCGACGCCCTCACGGGTCCGGAACTCCACCCGCAGATCCTCGACCTGGAGGAGCAGGCCGTCCTGCGACAGCCACTGTTCGCCGGCCTTCGTACGTTGGGTCTCACTGAGCGAATCGCTCAAGGACTCGGTGGGCATTCGGAATCACCGCCGCTTCGGATCGAAGGCGTCCTGCAGTGCGTCGCCCAACATGATGAAGGCCAGCACAGTCAGGGACAGGAAGATGGAGGGAAAGATCAACATGTGTGGGGCCGACCGCACTAGACCGAGGGCAGAGGCCAGCGAGATGTCCTGACCCCACGAGATGGCTGGCTGGCGCAGGCCGATGCCGAGGAAGGCCAGGGTCGCCTCGACCGCGATGAAGACACCGAGGTTGATCGTGGCCACCGCGATCATCGGCGCCACGGCGTTGGGCAGAATGTGGCTGAAGATGATCCGTGGTGAGGAGGCGCCCAGCGCCCGGGCGGCATTCACGTAGTCGTTCGGCTTCACCTGCAGCACCGAGCCGCGCATCAACCGGGCCATCGACGGCCAGCCGAACAACGCGATCACCGCCACCACCTGGAACACCTGACGACCGAACCCGGCGTTGTTCAGCGGGAAGACGTACAGCACCATGATGCCGGCCAGCAGCAGCGGGATGGCGAAAAAGATCTCGCCCACCCGGGACAGCAGGGCATCGAGCCAGCCACCGTAGAACCCGGAGATCAGTCCCACGATCCCGCCGAGGACGACGGTGGCGATCGTGGTGAGCAGACCGATCAGGACCGACGCGCGGGCGCCGTAGATGGTGCGGGCGTAGACGTCATAACCCTGTTGGGTGAAGCCGAAGGGGTGACCGTCGGTCGGCGGCTTGCGCGCCTGGGACAGCTCACCGAAGTTGGGGTCGATGCTGGTGAACAGCCCGGGCACGATCGCCATCAACAAGACGATGGCGATCAGCACCGCGGCGATCCAGAACAGCGGATTGCGGCGCAACTCGCCCCAGGCGTCGGA
>JAKDKP010000451.1 GCA_030453285.1 Propionibacteriales bacterium | reverse complement strand
TTGATCAGGCGTTCACCCTGGCCGAGGCCGAGACCGACGTGCTGGTCACCCTCGGGGTGGTGCCGACCTCGCCGCACACCGGGTACGGCTATCTGCAGCGGGGCGCCGAAATCGGTGCCGGCACGGACGCGTACGAGGTGCTCGACTTCGCCGAGAAGCCGGACCTGGCCACGGCCAAGGCGTACCTCGCCTCCGGTGATCACTGGTGGAACGCTGGCATGTTCGTCTGGCGCACCTCGGTGCTGCTCGATCAGCTGCGGCAGCTGGTGCCCGACTCGTACGTGATCGTCACCGAACTCGCCGAGGATCCGAGCAAGCTCGGCGAGCTCTATCCACGGCTGCCCAAGAACAGCGTCGACTACGCGATCATGGAGCCGGTCTCCCGTGGCGCCGGGAGTGCCCGGGTGGTCGTCGTCGGGTTGCCGATCGACTGGCAGGATGTCGGTGGATACCAGCAGCTGGCCGAGAACCTGCCGGCCGATGCCCGCGGCAACGTCACCGACGGCACCGTCGTGCAGCTCGACGGTACCGACAATGTGGTGATCAACAGGGGACCCGACGGGCACCTGGTGGCGACCCTCGGGCTGAGCGAGATGATCATCGTCACCAGCGGCAACGTCACCCTGGTCTGCCCGCGATCGGAATCCCAACGGATCAAGGAATTGGTCGGCGAGGTCGTTGAGCACGCCGGCGCGGACTACAACTGAGCCGGCCGCCTAGCCGCCGTTGGGCTCGGGAGCCGAGGTGGCGGGGTACTTCTCCTTGAATTGCTCAAGGGCCTCACCGGACACGGTGTGGCAGGCCATCCGTACACCGGACTGCTTGGCCTCATTGGTCGGCTCGGCCGGATCGGCAACCCAGCGGGTCATGATCAGTTGGGAACCGTCGGGGAAGGATCCGCCATCGGTGCCGACGCTCCACGGAGCAGCCTTCACCTTGTCGGACGGGTTGTTCAGGCTGTACGTGTTGACCAAGGTCTGCAGTTGGAGGCGTTGCGGCTCGTCCATCGTGTCGGCGTACCAGATCACCACATAGCCGTGTTCGAGATTGTGCACCAGCTTCTCGATCGGCGGCCGATCCTTGCCGGTGTAGAACTTCTCGGAGAATTCACTCCACTCGTTGTAGTGCGGCCCCGAGTCCGGGGGCAGCCGCGGATAGGGCACGATGTCGCCGTCGGGCACGTGCTGCTGGTTGCCGGTGGCCGGACTCGTCTCCTCCGGCAGGCAACCGGCCTCCGCGGCAGGAGCGCCGAGCTCATGGCGGGGGGTGGCCTGGACGATCGTGGTCTGGACGAACTTGTACGTCGGCCACGCGAGGACGGCCAGGGCGAGTGCGACGCACAGGCCGATCACGCCGAACTTGCGTCGTCGATCAGAGCGTTGCTGCTTGTGCTGGAGGTCGGCCATCTGTCGGCGGCGAGATGTGCCACCGCTCTCGGTCGGGTCGCTGGGGACGAACTTCTTGCCCTTGCCGCCCTTGGCCCGGCCGCTCTCGGTGGCACCGGTGGTGAGGGCGCGGGCAGATCGCTTGGTGGCTCGCCTGGTCGGCTCGCTCCTGGCCGGAGCCTCCTCGTGGTCGTACTCGGCAAAGGTTTCCTGTGAGGTGTCGGCCTTCGGGGAGCCGTCGTCGGATCGTCCGGGCTTGCGCCGATGCGGATTGGCCACGGAGCCTCCTCAGTCTTCTCGCCGGCACACAGGTCCGCCACGGGTCACGACCTCGGTCGGCGGTCGGGCACGAGCGGGGAGTTTACCCACAGTCGCGTGTGGTGGGCGGCTGTCGTGGGGTCGGTTCAGGGCCGGGGCCGGTGTCATGGGCTGTTCCACCGGTTCGCCGTGGTCAACAGTTCCTGCGCGAGCTGGGCCCGTACGCCGGAAAGTCCGACGGCGGCAATCACCTCGTCCGGATTGTCGGACCACACCAGGTCCTCGTACCGTTCACGCGCGCCCGCACTCTCCAGGATGGCCATCAGTACCGCCTCCCGGCTGCCCAGGTGGAACAGGTCCTCGGACACGGGTCGGATGATCTCGTGCGCCGAGGCCGGGGCGCCGGTGACCAGATCAGCGCGGCCCCTGACCACCGCGACCGGACGGCCACTGAGCTTGCCCTTGACCAGGTCGGCCGCCGCGGCGAGTTCGTCGGCGACGGCGGTGAGAGTGACCCGGAGTTCGTTGCCGTACGGGTCGGTGCGGCCGTCGAAGTCGAGCAGGGGGACGACGCCGGCGCAGCCGATCGCGTGGTCGGTCTGCCCGATCCGCCAGGTGCGGCCAGCGGTGTCGGAGATGATCACCCCGACGCGTATGCCCCGCCGCTCGGCCACGCCGGTGCGCAGCCGCTCGGCGCTGGCATCGGCGTCGGCAGGCAGCAGCAGGATGGTGTCACTGGCGACGTTGGAGTTGTCGATCCCTGCGGCGGCCTGGACCAGTCCACCCTGGCTGGCCACGATCGTGGCGCGTACCTTGCGGGCCAGCGTGCGGACGGTCTCCCTGCGCAGCCAGGCATCCCGCTCGGCGGCCGGTCTGGCTCGCCCCTCGAGCTTGCTGATGATCTTGCTCGTCACCACCAGGATGTCGCCGTCGACCAGTGGACCGGGTGGGGCGGCGTCGACCGCGGCGAGGATCTCACCGGTCAGATCGGTGTCCTCGGTCACCTCACCGATCCCGTCGGGTGCCCAGAGCGTGATCATGAAACGCTCAGTTGATCTTCGGCGGCGCGGACGAAAACGGCGGTGGCAGCAGGATCGTGCATCACCAGCGGCGTTGCCAGGGTGGGGAGTCCGGCATCGGCGAGAAGGGCGGCAGCGGCCGCGTCGTGCTCGTCGACCACCCACAGGTCGAGCAGACCTCCGGCCGGCCGGGCCCCGTAGTGACGTCCGACCCCCTCGGCGCTGACCTCGACCCCGATGGTCGGCAGCAGCTTGTCGGCCATGCCCAGGACCGGCCGGTTGCCGAGGATGGGGGAGAAGCCAATGATCGGACCGGGGCCGGCCAGCAGCGCTGCCCGGAGACCCGGGACGCCAAGGATCGGTCCGATCGAGACCACCGGATTGCTGGGGGCGATCAGGACCAGGTCGGCCGACGCGATGGCGGCACCGACCTCCGGCGTGGGGCGGGCGGCGTCCAGCCCCACCATCAGGGTGGCCTCGGCGGGCGGCGTCGCGCGCAGCCGCACCCAGTACTCCTGGAAGTGCACGGCGCGTCGACCCGACGGCG
>JAKDKP010000450.1 GCA_030453285.1 Propionibacteriales bacterium | reverse complement strand
ACGCGGGCACTCGCCGCAGCCACCGACGACGAGGGTGACTTCGAGGACGAGGTGGATGGGGACACGGCCGATGAGTTGATCATCCGGCGCGCGCGGCTCGACGACGCCGAACTGCTCGCGCGCCTGGAACAGCAGGCCAGCGAACGTTCCCTGCGGCATGTGTTCGGTGGCCGACCCTTCCCCGTCGATGACATCCGCGCGCGCTGGGTCGAGGTGCTCGGCAATTGGCGCAACAAGGTCCGGATCGCGCACATCGGCGAACAACCCGTCGGCTATGTCGCGTACGGGGAAGGACACATCCACCGCCTGGGCGTCGTGGAGCAGCACACCCGACGAGGCTTCGGCCGCCAATTGTTGAGCTATGCCACCGACGACGTCTTCCGCTCCAGCCCGACCGTGGAGTTGGACGTCCTGGCCGACAACCACTCGGCTCGTGAGTTCTATCGGGCCCAAGGATGGCGGGACACCGGGGAACGGACGCCCAGTGAGTTTCCGCCCAACCCGATGATGATGAGGCTGGCCCTTGGCCGCCCGGGCCACTGAGCGGACCCGGCCAGCGCGTCGACAGCAGTCCCCGACCAGACCCAACCGCACGCATCGGGCCGGGCGTCCGCACCGGCCTCGACCCCGGCCAGCAGGTCGCCAGGGACCCACCCACCGCCAGGGACCGGCGGACCGCAAGAAGCGAGCCGCGCGCAGGCGACGAGCCGCCAACCGAAAGACCACCGCCTGGCAGTGGCTGGTGCCGTCGATGCTGGTCATGCTGCCGGCGGTCATGGCCGTCGTGGTGAGGCTGGCCCCGGCGTTGCAGGAGAATGCAGCCGTGGCGATGGCGGCTTCCTTCATCTCGTACGGGATCGTCGGCTGGGTCGCCGCGGTGGTGTTGGCCGGGATCGCCCTCCTCCGCGGACGACGTTCGCGGGCCGCCCTGGTGATCACCGCCATTTCCGTGGCAGGACTGGTGATCCAGGGCTCCTGGCTGATGCCAACCCTGGTACGCGACACCCGACCGATCGCCGATGATCAACTACGGGTGGTGTCGCTGAACATGCTGGCCGGCCAGGCCGATACCGATCAGGTAGCCCGTCACGCCCGGTATGCCGACGTGCTGGTGCTGGTCGAGATCACCCCATCCGCCGAGCAGGCTCTGGTCGCCGCCGGGGTGGCGCGGTGGTTGCCGTACCGGATCGGGCGAAGTGTCCCCGGCACCCAAGGCACCATGGTCTGGTCGAAGTGGCCGCTGTCGGACACCTCGCCGATACCAGGCAACTTCGGGCAATGGCTCACCCGGGCCAGGACACCGATCGGCCCGGTGACCGTTGCCGGCGTGCATCCGTGCAATCCGTTGTGTGGCACCGATGCCTGGTTGCAGGACGGCAAGGCGTTGGCCCAGGCCGTACGACCGGGACTGACTGGCCCGATGATCGTGGCAGGCGACTTCAACTCCGTCGACGACCACCCGCCGATGCGTGACCTGTACGCCACCGGACTCCGTGGTGCCGACGATCTTGCCGGCACCGGCTGGCAGCCCACGTACCCCAGTGGACAGAAGGTGGGCGGCATCGGCATCCCGCCCATGATCGAGATCGACCACATCCTGCTCAGTCCCCGACTCACCGCCACCAGCTACGACACGTTCACCGTCCCGGGCACCGATCATCTCGGGGTCACCGCCCGGATCGGCCTCGTCCAGTCCTGAGGGGCCGCGCTCCTCTACGGTGGAGTCACCGGAGCACATCGAACCCAAGGACGTGAGCCATGGCTCTGAAGTGGTACACCACCGTTGTCGACTGTCGAGACGTCGCCGCGCAGGCTCGCTGGTGGGCCGAGGTGTTGGACTGGCAGATCGTGTACGAGGCCCCCGGCGAGGCGGTGATCATTCCCCGCCACGCACCGACCGACCCGTTGTCGGCACAGGAGTGGACGCACATCGGTCCTGGTCTGGTGTTCGTGCCGGTGGCCGAGCAGAAGTCGATCAAGAACCGGCTGCACATCGACCTGGCTCCGCACCTGGACGATGATCGGGACGCCATGATCAACGAGCTTCTGGGCAAGGGCGCCACTCGCGTCGAGGTCGGACAGGATACGACAACGGTGACCTGGGACGTGCTGGCCGACCCGGAGGGAAACGAGTTCTGCGTGCTCTCGGCACGCGATCGCTGACCTCCGGGGCGACTTCCGGTCTCAGGCCGGGACGATGCTGACGAGCTTGGGGGCACGGACGATCACCTTGCGCACCGCGCGACCGGCCAGGGTCCGCTGCACGTTCTCGTCGGCCAGCGCCATCGCCTCCAGGTCGGCCTCACCGATGTCGGTCGACACCTCCAACCGGGCGCGTACCTTGCCCTGCACCTGCACCACACAGGTGATCGTGTCGCGCACCAGCAGCGCCTCATCGACGCCGGGCCAGGTGGCGTTCGCCACCGATGGCTCGTGCCCCAGCAGCTCCCACATCTCCTCGGCGGCGTACGGAGCGAACAGGCTGAGCATGATTGTCACCGCTTCGGCCGCCTCCCGTACGGCCGGGTCGGCCGCACCGCCGGCGTCGATCACCTTGCGGGTGGCGTTGACCAGTTCCATGATCCGGGCCACCACCACGTTGAACTTCTGACCGTTCAACAACTCGGTGATCTCGTGCACGTGCCGATGCGTCACCTGACGCAGGGCGATGTCACCGCCTGCACCATCAACGCCGCGGTCGGAGGTGACGTCATCGGCCAGGCGCCAGGCCCGCTGCAGGAACTTGCCGGTGCTGCCGGGCGACACGTCGGCCCAGTCGATGTCGTCCTCCGGCGGCCCGGCAAAGACCACCGTGGTACGGATCGCGTCGACTCCGTACTGGTCGATCTGAGCACCAAGATCAACTCCGTTGCCCAGCGACTTGCTCATCGACTTGCCCTCGTTGATCACCTGCCCCTGGTTCAGCAGGCGTTGCATCGGCTCGTCGAACGGCACCATCCCCATGTCGTGCAGCACCTTGGTGAAGAACCGCATGTACAGCAGGTGCAGGATGGCATGCTCCACGCCACCCACGTATTGCGCGACCGGCATCCAGCGTGCCACGTCCACGGGGTCGAACGGTCCACCCTCGTACCCCGGTGAGCAGTACCGGAAGAAGTACCACGAGGAGTCGACGAAGGTGTCCATCGTGTCGGTGTCCCGCTTGGCCGGGCCACCGCAGGTCGGGCAATCGCCGTGCACCCATTCGGTGGCT
>JAKDKP010000449.1 GCA_030453285.1 Propionibacteriales bacterium | reverse complement strand
CTTCATCGGACGCCCCGAATCCACACCGGGGATGGTTCGACGCCCCATCCACACCACCGTGACTGTGCCCGACCCGTCGCGCAGCTCGACGATCAGGCGAGGGTGTTCCGATGCCGGGGCGATGCGCACCGAGGTGACGGTGCCGCTCAGGCAGACCTTGTCGCGGTCCCCGCAGGCACGGATCGACTGCGCACCGACCTCCTGGCTGGCCGACTGCAGGTCCGAGGAGTCGAGTTCCTCGGTGGTTGAGGTCAGCCGTCGCCACGCCTTGCCCAATCGGGATCCGAGCCCTGCATTGATCCCGTCGCCCTGCGTCTGGTTGCCCATGATGATCATTGCCTCCACATGATCGCGTCCAACCTCAAGCGTAGGTCGTACGGGGGCAAAAAGCACTCCGCTCGAGGAGCTCTTCTCGATGGGCTCAGACCGGCCGGACAGCGGCGTCGCCGTCGACGATCTCGGGCCGTTCGCCCCTGGGGGAGAGCAGGTCCGCCAACGCACGCTCATCGGCCTCGGCGGTGACGAACATCAACTCGTCTCCCGGCTCCAGGGTGCCGTCCGGCTCGGGAGCTCGCGCCCTGCCGTCGCGGATCAGGGCAACCAGGACGACATCCCCGGGCCACGGCATGTCCCCAATGCGCTTGCCGACCGCGGGGCTCTCGCCGGGCAGGGTCATCTCGACCAGCTCGGCCGACCCGCTGCGGAAGGTGAACAGGCGCACCAGGTCCCCGACGCTGACCGCCTCCTCGACCAACGCCGACATCAGACGCGGGGTGGACACCGAGACGTCCACGCCCCAGACCTCGTCGAACAGCCATTCGTTCTTGGGGTGGTTCACACGGGCAACGGTGCGCGGCACCGAGAACTCGGTCTTGGCCAGCAGCGAATGGACCAGGTTGACCTTGTCGTCGCCGGTGGCGGCGATGGCGACGTCGCAGGTGTCCAGGCCCGCCTCCTCGAGGGAGGACAGCTCGCAGGCGTCGGCGAGCAACCACTCGGCCTGGGGGAGCGAGTCGGACTTGATCGCTCGAGGGTCCTTGTCGATCAATAGGATGGAATGCCCGTTGATGATCAACTCGGAGGCGATGGAGCGGCCAACATTCCCGGCGCCGGCAATGGCGATGCGCATGGCTTCGAGGTCCTTTCGTGCGTCGGGTACGTCAGCGGGTGGGCGGTGATTCGAGCACGGACTCGAGCGCCGACAGGTGCTCGTCGGCGACCGCGGCATAGAGCAGATCGCCGTCCTGGAACACGGTCGCTGCGTCGGGGACGATGCCTTGCCCCAATCGGGTGATGAAGGGGATGCGGGTGCTGGCCGACTTCTCGATCTGGGCCACCGTCTTGCCGACCCAGCTCCGGGCGGTGTGCACCTCGACGAGCCGTACGCTGCCCGACGGATCTCGCCACAGCGGCTCCGAACCGGCCGGCAGCAGGCGACGCAGCACCTGGTCGGCGGCCCAGCGGACCGTCGCAACGGTCGGGATGCCGAGCCGCTCGTACACCTCGGCGCGGCCGGGATCATAGATCCTGGCCACCACATTGCTGACCTCGAAGGTCTCGCGGACGACCCGCGCGGCAAGGATGTTGGAGTTGTCGCCACTGGAAACGGCTGCGAAGCCGTCGGCCTCCTCGATCCCGGACTTCAGCAGGACCTCGCGGTCGAAGCCGACCCCCTTGATGGATCGACCACGAAAGTCGGGTCCCAGACGGCGGAAGGCGTCGATGTCCATGTCGATGATCGACACGGAGTGACCGCGCCGCTCCAGGCCACGGGCAAGGTTCGACCCGACGCGGCCGCATCCCATGATCACGATGTGCACGAATCACTCCTGTTGTCGGTCACCTTCACGCAGATCGCTGTTGACGAATCGCCTCGCTCCAGGGTGAGGCGCGCAGCCTCGTCACGGGCGAAACATCACCGTCACACCGTACCGCGTTCGCCTCAGGGAGTGGTCGCTGTGTCAGCGCCCCGAGCCGCGATCCGTGAGCCGACCGTCATCACGATTGCACCGATGGCCAGCCCGGCCGCTGAAACCAGCAGTAGCCGATCCGGTCCCACCGCATCCAGGACCAGACCGCCGAGCAGGGCACCGACGGCGATGGACACGTTGAAGGAACCGTTGTTCAACGCAGTGGCGACCTCCGTCCGATCGGGTGCAGCATGGAAGATCCAGGTCTGCAAGGCGGTGCCGCAGGCGCCACCGAAGAGTCCCCAGGCGACCATCATCAGTGCCGTCGAGACCGAGTCGTCGGCGAGCAGACCGTACACAGACAGCACGACGGTCAGGCCGATCGCGACCACGATCACCCCGACCGCCGGCGCGCGACTGCTGACCAGACCGACCGCGAAGTTGCCGACCATCCCGGCAACCCCGTACGCCAACAACATGCCGCTGACCTGCAGCACGGCGACGCCGGCCACCTGCTGAAGGATCGGACTGGCGAAGGTGTAGGACCCCATCTGCGCGGTCACCACCAGGGTCGTCACGACAACACCGGTCGCCACGGCCGGTCGACGCATGGTGCTGACCAGGTCGGCGAATCGGGTCGGCTCATCAACGGTCATCCGGTCCAGCAGCAGCCACATCAGCAACCCGACCAGCAGTCCAATGGCGCCCACCACGGCGAAGGAGATCCGCCAGCCGAAGGTGCTGCCGAGGAAGCTGCCCAGGGGGACGCCGAGCACCAGGGCGCCGGATGCACCGGAGAAGATCACCGAGGTGGCCAGCGCCCTGCGTCGGGACGGCACCAGGCGGATGCCGACCGGCGGAGCCAGACACCAGAACAGGCCGATCGCCAGGCCGACCGGGATTCGCGACAACAGCAGCACCCCGAAGGTGGGTGCCAACATCGAACCGAGGCAACCGAGCGCCATCAGAGCCATCGCGGCGATCAGCAACAGTCGCCGATCCGTACGGCCGATCACCATCGGGGTGATCACCGATACCAGTCCGGCGAGCAGCCCCGGCAAGGTGACCGCCCACCCCATGGCTCCTTGGGTGGTCGCCAGATCGTCAGAGACGAGGGTGAGCACGCCGATCGGCAACTCCTCGATGGTGATCATGATGAAGATCCCGAGGGCGATGGTCACCACGCCGAGCCAATTCGTCGTCTCCATCTCCGTCCGTTCCGGCTGCCCCACCTCCGGTGCGCGAGGGGGCCGGGTCTCGGCGCCTGTTGGGTCGGTCAGTGATTTGTCGGTCACCGTTGCGTCC
>JAKDKP010000448.1 GCA_030453285.1 Propionibacteriales bacterium | reverse complement strand
CGTTCGTGTGCTGCGGGGGTCAGCCCAGTCGCTGGCGCAGGCCGGCCAGTTCGTCATGCAGGGCCCGGGGAACGCGGTCACCCAACTGGGTGAACCACTCGTCGATCAGGGGGATCTCGGCACGCCACTCGTCAGCGTCGACCGCTGACGCCGCCGCGACGGATTCGGCACCGATCGAGAGACCTTCGGTGTCGATGGCGTCCGGGGTCGGCACCAGCCCGATCGGGGTGTCGACCGCCCCGGCCTTGCCCTCGATGCGCTCGATCACCCACTTCAGGATGCGGCTGTTCTCGCCAAAACCGGGCCACAGGAACTTGCCATCGGCCGACTTGCGGAACCAGTTGACGAAGAACACCGGCGGCATCTGAGCGCCTTCGTGGTTGGCCATCTCGAGCCAGTGGCCCAGGTAGTCGCCGGCGTTGTAGCCGATGAACGGCAGCATCGCCATCGGGTCGCGGCGAACGACACCGACCGCTCCGGCGGCGGCGGCGGTGGTCTCGCTGGACAAGGTCGCGCCCATGAAGACACCGTGCGTCCAGTCCCGTGCCTGGGTGACCAGCGGCACGGTGGTGGCACGGCGACCACCGAAGAGGATCGCGTCGATCGGCACCCCGGCAGGGTTGTCGAAGTCCTCGCTGAGGATCGGGCACTGACCGATTGGGGTGCAGAAGCGGCTGTTCGGGTGGGCGGCCGGGGTGAAGGTGTCGGCTCCCTCGGCACCGTCGGTGGGTGTCCAGCTGCGACCCATCCAGTCAGTCAGATGGGACGGCGGAACCTCGGTCATCCCCTCCCACCAGACGTCGCCGTGATCGGTCAGCGCAACGTTGGTGAACAAGGAGTTGCCCGCGTCGATGGTCCGCATCGCATTGGGGTTGGTTCGCCAGCCGGTACCCGGAGCAACACCGAAGAAGCCGTTCTCGGGATTGGTCGCGTACAACTTGCCGTCCGCGCCGAAGCGCATCCACGCGATGTCGTCACCGAGGGTCTCCACCTTCCACCCCGGGATGGTGGGTTCCAGCATGGCCAGATTGGTCTTGCCGCAGGCGCTGGGGAAGGCAGCGGCGATGTGATGCGCCCGACCTTCGGGGCTGGTCAACTTCAAGATCAACATGTGTTCGGCCAGCCATCCCTCGTCGCGCGCCATCTTGGAGGCGATGCGCAGTGAGTAGCACTTCTTGCCCAGCAATGAGTTGCCACCGTAGCCGGAGCCGTACGACCAGATCATCCGCTCCTCGGGGAAGTGCGAGATGTACTTGGTGGTGTTGCAAGGCCACATCACATCGGCCTGCCCGGGTTCCAGGGGTGCGCCCACCGAGTGCAGAGCGGGAACGAAGAAGGCTTCGGTGTCGCCGGCGGTCATCGCCGTGAGCACGTCGCTGCCGATCCGGGTCATGATGCGCATGCTGATCGCCACGTAGGCCGAGTCGGTGATCTCCACGCCGAAGCTGGACTTGTCGCCATTGAGCGGACCCATCGAGAACGGGATGACGTACATCGTGCGTCCGCGCATCGACCCGCGGTACAGCTCGGTCATCAGCGCCTTCATCTCGTCCGGAGCCATCCAGTTGTTGGTGGGGCCGGCGTCGTCTTCTTCGGTCGAACAGATGAAGGTGCGGTCCTCGACCCGGGCGACGTCATCGGGATCGGTTCGTGCCCAGAACGAGTTGGGCTTGGCGTCGGAGGCAAGCCGGACCAAGGTGCCCTCGTCAACGAGTTGATCGGTCATGGCGATCCACTCCGCCTCCGAGCCGTCGCACCAGTGCACGGCATCGGGCTGGGTCAGCTCGGCCACTTCGGCCACCCAGGCGAGCAGGCCGCCGTGAGTCGTTGGGGCTGCCTTGGATGCTGTCAACGTCATGACACGGACCTCCTGTGGGATGCGGCCTAATGGGACCAGTGGAATTAGTGGTACGACGATAGCCCACTAGCGGAACTGGTATTAACCGGGCAAGGGCTTTCCGGGATGTGAGGCCCCTCACAACGGCTCGGAACCGCGCTGCGCCGTATCGTGAAGGGGTTCACAAGTCGTGATCCGTGGCGCAATCTTCGTTCTCTGCAGGCCTTGGTGACCAGACCAGTCCGTCACTGGGCGCCGGGTCGGTCGCTGCTGGCTCCCCGATCAGGCGGGCGCGAGACGAGGTGCGCAAGCAGCACGTGGGATGGCGCGGCAGCCGAGTGGTGTTTGGTCGCCGAGGCGTGTGTCGGCTAAAGTGTCTCTTCGTCACTCGTGACGAGCACCCGTAGCTCAACGGATAGAGCATCTGACTACGGATCAGAAGGTTGGGAGTTCGAATCTCTCCGGGTGCGCACGTTCCTCAGGGCCCGGTCTTCGTGACCGGGCCCTGAGTGCATTGTGGTGCGGTTCGGGCTGCTGTGGGCTCCCGTGTGGTCGTCGTACAGTGAGCAGGGTCGTGCTGGTCAACGTATCGGGGGCGCAGACATGGTGGTCCAGGCTCTGGCCGAAGGGCATGTCCGCGTGTCGTTCGATGCGAACGGTGCCGGGGCAGCGCTCGGGGCCGGGGTGTCGTTGATCATGGAACATGCCGACCGCCCTGGTAGTGGTCCCAGGCTGCATCGGCATCCATACGTCGCAGTGTTCGTGATCCATCGCGGTGAGGCGCTGCTCACCATCGGGGATCGTTGTCGGTCGCGGGGGCGAGGTTCTGGTGGTACCGGCCGCCGGAATTCGAGACCGAGTGGCTCGAGTGAAGTTGATCATGCCCGTCGTACGACATGGGGCGCCCGGTCGCCGTACAGGCGACCCTCCTGTGCCTTGACTGCCGAGACCAGGACGAAGCTGAGGCTGACCAGCAGGGCCCACGATCCGAGCTTGCCGGTGTGCACCATCTGCCACACGTCGAGCTGATCGGGATAGCGCCAGGCGCCGAGGAAGGTGCCGGCGTTCTCGGCGATCCACAGGAAGAAGCCGATCAGCAGGAACGACACCCACAGCGGCATCCAGTACCGCTCACGTCCCACGGTGAAGTGCACCCGGCTGCCCCACAGGGCGATCAGGAAGCCGAGGGCGATGAGGACGCGCAGGTCGACGATGAAGTGCTGGGTGAAGAAGTTCGCGTACGCGGCCACCGCGAGCAGGGTGACCGGAAGCCAGCGGTACCCGGTGACGCGGAGATCGAACCGTCGGAACGCTTGGCAGATGTACGAGCCGACACTGGCATACATGAATCCTGAATAGAGTGGCACGCCGGCGACCTT
>JAKDKP010000447.1 GCA_030453285.1 Propionibacteriales bacterium | reverse complement strand
GACGTGCACCGTCGCAAGGTCGACAACCACACCTTTGCCGGCTGGCTGGAAGCTGCCTTGACGGCAGCTCTCGATCAGCGCCGGAATCGACAACAGCAGGTGAGCCAGTTCTCGCTACCGCAGGACTTCACTTCCGAGTGAAGTCCGGATTCAATGTCTCGCCGTCCGGTCCCCCACGGGTAAGTTCTATGCTGACGGGGCCGTCCATCCCCCGCTGCGTCATTTCCCGCTGCACACGGATCTTCTGCCCCTCGGGCAATCCGGCCGCCCACGCTCGCGCGAATCCCGCGAACTGCACGTCGGACGGCCGGAACGGCTGATCCCCTACCGAGGAGGACGAGAGTTCCGAAACTCGCACTTGGCCAAGACCCTCCCAGAAGTACCACTTGTCGATCCCGCCGTCGGCCTGAGCCGCCCGGACGCTATCGGATTCGATCACCACCTCGATGAACCAGTCGCTTCCCGCGGACGCTGAAATCTCGGCCAGCGCACGCTCCACAACCCCTGGTTCGGCGGTGTCTGGACGAGGTGGGGTTTTGAACCAGGGCCCCAGCATGATCACCGGGCCCACGAGAAGCATTGCGGCGATGCCGGAGACGGCACCAATCAGGCTCACGCGCCTCATCCCGACGAGATCTCGGGCAGCGCTCACGTTGCTCTGTTCACCTCCGGGGGCAGACCTTCGGTCCGTCAGGGCCACCGAAGTTGACCTCTCCCCTCTGAGGAAGGCCCCGATGGCCCTCAACGTGTCCAGTACTCGTCCCATGGGGACGACGCTACCGGGTCGCAGAGCCCCACAAGTGCCTCCTCAACAGGGCATTTCACTGCGCGCCACGGGTCAGTGATACGCGTGGTTCTGGATGGTGTACAGCTCGGCGTAGCGACCGGCGGCGGCCATCAGCGTGCCGTGGGTACCGGACTCGACGATCCGGCCATGCTCCATCACGAGGATCAGATCGGCCTGGCTGGTGGTGGAGAGGCGATGGGACACGACCAGCGCGATCCCGCCGTGACTGTGCGCGATCTCGGCGGCCCGGGTGAAGAACGCGTCGAACAACTGATGCTCGACCTGCGGGTCCAGGGCTGATGTGGGTTCGTCCAGCACCATCAGCAGAGGCTGAGGGCGCGTCAGACCACGGGCGAGCGCGAGACGTTGCCATTGGCCATGGGAGAGATCGCGGCTCCCGAAGGCGAGTCCGAGCTGGGTGTTGATGCCGTCGGGCAGGTCGTCAACGATCGCGCCGGCGTGGGCAGCGTCGACCGCCTCGCGGATCTCACGATTGGTCAGACTGGTGGCCGCGCCGACCGAGACAGCCTCACGGATCGGACCCTGCAGCTTGGCGAAGTCCTGCACCAGTCCGCTGGTGTGAGCGGCCCAAGCGTGGGGATCGATCAGGTTGGCGGGGTGGCCGTCGATGGAGATGGTGCCCTCGTCGGGTGCGTACTGGCCCAGCAGGAGCTTCGCCAGCGTGGTCTTGCCCGCACCGTTCTCCCCGAGCAACGCCACCACAGACCCGGCGGGCAGATGGGTGCTGATCTCGTCGACCGCCGCGATGTCCTGTCCGGGATAAGTCAGTGACACTCGGTCGAGGTTGATGCCGCTGCGCAGAATGCTGGGCGTCGGGATGGATTCGCCCGAAACGGCTTCGGTCGGTGTCTGGTCTCGGAGCCACTGGTACTGGCGAGCAATGTGGGTGCCGTCGCCGACGGTGTTGAGGTTGAACACGAACCCTTGGACCTGGTTGCGCATCTGCTCACCGAGGGTGATCACCAGGGCGAGATCTCCCAGCGTGGCTCGCTGGACGATGACCAACCAGGCCGTCAGGCCGATCGCGGCCAGGTAGCCGGTGACGAAGACCAACCACCCGCCGTACGTGATCGCCAAGGACCGCAGGTGCCCGGCGAGGACCGTGCGTCGAACCGTGGTCCACAGGTCGGTGCAGATGGTGTCGATGGCGTGGTGGCTCTCACCGACCCGGATCTCCTTCGCGGTTTCGGGGTTGCTCACGTAGCCGTGCAGGACGCTCTCCTGTCGCTCCACCCCCGCAGCACGGTCCTGGGCCGTACGGATCTGGCGTCTGCTGAGCCCGCCCAGCAACAGTGGCGGAATCGCGACGACGGCCAGTCCGATCAGCCACGGATTGACCTGGGCCAGGACGACCAGGCTGCCCCCGAGTGCGATGGAGAGGGCCGCGGCACTGATCAGGTCCCACGGCAGCGCGGCCAGCCGTTGGGTGTTCGAGGTCACCCGATGCAGGTGATCGAGATAGTCGGGACGATCGAACTGGTCCACGCGTGGGGTCACAGTGGCCCCGCGCAGGACCTCGGTGCGCAGCTCCTGGTTGAGGCGTTCGGCGACCATGCTGCGCAGATTGTTCTGGATCCGGTTCCCGGCCGCGGCTGCTGCGTAGGCAACCCCCATCCCGACAACCAGGACGGCCACGAATGCCGTCATGGCCGGTTGCTCGACTTGGTTCAGGATCTCTCGCTGTAACGTCGCGATTGCCAGGGTGGAGCCGAACTGAGCCACGATCGTCACGGTGATCACGATCGAGGCGATCGGTGCAACGGCCCAACTGCGCCGTAGCATCATCCACACCAATCCAGCCTGGGCCTTCATGAGCTGGCCTCTCCGTGGAAGCGCGACGCCTGCAGCGCGAACAGGCGAGCATATTCACCCTGATCGGCCAGCAGTTGATCATGGGTGCCACCCTCGGCGATCCGGCCCCCGGACAACATCACGATCCGGTCCGCATGACGCACCGTGGACAGCCGGTGGGAGGATCAACACGACGGTGACGTTGGGAAGGCTGCGCACCACCTTTTCGTAGAACGCCGCCTCGGCACGGACATCCAGGTTGGCCGTCGGCTCGTCCAGGATCACCAGCTCGCGCCCTGCATGAGCCGCATAGATCGCCCGCGCGATCGCGATCCGCTGCCACTGTCCCCCGGACAGGTCCGTTCCTCCGGCGCTGTCGCGCTGCAAGAGCGTGTCCAGTCCGTGTACCAGGTCGGCGACCAGTCTCTCTGCATCGGCCGCCTGCAGAGCTTCCATGATCCGTTCATCGGTGGGCTGGACCTCCGGCGCAGCCAGCGCGACGTTCTGCCGTACGGTCAACGGATAGTGGATCAGGTCCTGGAACACGGCCGAGGCTCGTACGGTGCCAGAAGCACCGCGCCGGACCACACCATCGGTGGGATCCAGCAAGCCGGCCATCATCT
>JAKDKP010000446.1 GCA_030453285.1 Propionibacteriales bacterium | reverse complement strand
AGTGCTCCCCGCGCCGAGTGGTCGATCGGAGGTCGACAGTGGCGGGGTGACTGCCCTCCCGTGGCCCACTCGATGCCCCGGCCAGGACCGCCCGGCGGATGTGCGCGGTGGTCGGACGGCTCGGTAGGTTGGGCCTCGTGAGCCACAGCATCTGGTCGGCCCCGGCCCGACACCTCCTGCAGCAGACGGCGTCCGCCGACCCGACCCCAGGAGGCGGCTCGGTGGCGGCGGTGTCCGGCGCGTTGGGGGTGGCGTTGCTGCAGATGGCCGTCGTGGTGACGGCAGCCCCACAGCTTGATCAGCCTGCCGATCGACTGGCTGAGCTGCGCTCGGAGATCGAGGCCGCCGCCGACGTGGACGTGCAGGACTTCGTGGCGGTGATGGCCGCCTACCGTCTGCCCCGGACTGACGACGCGCAACAGGCGGAACGAGCACGTGCCGTCGAAGCGGCACTCCTGGCGGCGACTGAGCATCCGTTGACACTGGTCGGGGCCCTGGCCGAGACGGTGACCTTGTCGTACGAACTCGAATCGTTGGTCAAGGCCAGCATCGTCAGCGATGTGCTCGCCGGTCGCGACATTGCGCGCGGTGCCGCCCTGGCCGCCCTCCATACCGTCGACATCAACCTCGCCCAGCTCGACCGGCTTGCATCGCCGATGGCGGCGGATCTGCGCGCGCGCAGGGATGCCGTGCTGGGCAGGCTGGAGGAGGAAGGGTGACGGCAGCAGAGCTCGACCCGTCCACGGTCGCCGCCGAGTATCGAGAAGAGGTTCGGCAGCAGATCGACCGTCTCGCACCTGATCGTCGGCCACGCATCGTCGGTCTGCTCGGCCAGGACAAGGGTCCGGCTGCGACCTATGCACGCTATGCCCGGCGGGGCTGCGAGGCGGTCGGCATCGACCTCGACGTCCGGCTGGTGGCTCCACATGAGGTCGAGAGCGCCGTGGCTGTGGCCAACGTTGACACCGGTGTCGACGGCATCTTCTCCTACTATCCGCTGATCGACCGGGCCGGTGACCGATGGCTGCGCGAGCTCGTGGATCCGCGAAAGGATGTCGAGGGCCTGCACTCCTTCTGGAGCAGGCTGCTGTACGAGAACCAGCGGTATGTGGACGATCAGCACACGATCCGGTCGATCCTGCCGTGCACGCCCCTGGCCATCCTCAAGCTGCTGCGCCATGCCGGCGTCGGGCGTGACGACGGTCCCGCGCCGCTGGAGGGCGTGACGGCCTGTGTGATCAACCGCAGTGAGCTCGTCGGTCGTCCACTGGCGGCGATGCTCGCCAATGACGGAGCGCTGGTGCATTCCCTCGACCTCGATGGTGCGGTCACTTTCGAGCCCGCGATCGGCCGGCGAACCCATGTGGTGCAGGACTCCGGGATCGGACGCGGGCCCGCGCTCGCCGATGCCGACGTCGTCATCTCCGCAGTTCCCTCGAAGACCTTCGAGCTCGTACGGGGGGATGAGATCCGCCTCGGTGCGGTGTGTGTCGACGTGGCCGAATACACCAACTTCGACGAGTCCGTACGGGATCGCGCGAGTGTGTTCGTACCGCGGGTGGGGCCGCTGACCATCGCGATGGCGACACGCAATCTCGTACGGCTGATGATCATGAAGCAGGAGGCCAGCCGTCCCGCTGCCTCGGCGTGACCGCGACGCCTGCTCTCACGCCCGTGGGGGATGGGCAGGCTTGTCGATCAGATTTGTCGGATCCACGCCGTGCGCCAGCTGCCACGCGTGCGCAACTCGGCATCGAAATCGACGGCCGCGGACGAGTAGGCGTCCTGCACTGCGCACATGGTGATTCGACGCGTCGACGAGGTCCAGACGTCGGGTCATCCCTCAATGCGAGGGCGGCCGTCACGTGGTGTCTTGGCGATTCCGTGGTCCATCTGCCAAACACTGAGGGCCTGGTTCAACTGGGCAGCATGATCGGCATGGTCTCGCGCAACTCGCCATGCCGTCTCTTGGAGCGAGCTTGATGCACGGTTTGTTGCCCGACTGCCACCACCAAAAGCGTGACTGAGTCCGGCTGACACGGAACTGCTCATGTTCAACGCTTCATAGGCGGCCCACTCGGCGTCGAGCGCTGTGGCCACAGCGTTGGCCATGCGCGACACCGCAGCCCCGAACCCGTGGTCGTCGGGCTCTGCCTGCGTGAACTGCTGAACCTCGTCGGCAAGGGCACGAGCGCACCTGATGAGGTCCAGAACAGAGCGTCCTGCGTACGTCACGTCAGTGTCCGAACTCGGTCCATCAGCTTGCGGCGGATGCGCTGGCTTGTCGAGCAGGTCCGACAGGTCCACGCTGTGTCGGATCTGCCAGTCGCGCAAGACCTGGATCTGGGCATCGGATGGGTCGATCGTTGTGATCTGGCGGTAGAAGGCGTCAACCAGACGAGTCTCCTCTTCCGGGAGCCCGTTCATCAGCCAGCCAGCGCCTGTGGAGATCCCACGTACCGTCTGCTCGGCGTAGTGGAGAGCCCACTCGGGTGTGGGGGCTCGGAGCACTCCGTCCCAGGTGGTTCGGGCCTGCGACTTCCAAATGTCCAGGCGCGACGCTTCGTCGGTCAGGGGTTGGATTCTCTGCACGAGTTGCTCGGCCGTGGCGAGCATCGAGATCAGGGAAGGAGAGCTCTGGGTCAAACGGGTCGGCCTTCCCGTGGTTGGGGCGTCACCGCGTGCGTCTCCTGCCATGCCCGCAACTCGGCATCGAGGTCGACGGCAGTGGATGAGTAGGTGTCCTGCACGGCACGCATGGTGGCTCGGAGGGAGTCACTGCGCTGGCCCACCGCGTCGTTGCCGCCGCCGAAGAGTTGGCTCAGGCCGCCCGCCACCGAGCTGAGCATGATCCGTGCTTCGTACGCCGCCCACTCGGCGTCAGGAGCCGACGCCACGGCATCGGCCATGCGCGACGCCGCAGCACCGAAACCTCGGTCGTCAGGCTCGCCGGCGACGAATCGCTGAACCTCGTCGGCCAAGGCCCGAGAGCGCGTGATGAGGTCCCGCACAGCGGGGATTGCGTTGTCCGTCATGCCCATGCACTCCGTCCGATCGACCACTGGGGATAGGTTCCGTCGGGATTCGGTCGCAGATCACCGCTGGGAATGTCGCTGTAGTCGCGTCCGTGGTTGATCACCACCTGCTCCCCACCACCATTGAGGTAGTCGGTCGATGAGCCGCTCCACGGTGTGGGACCGGTCGCCGGTTGGGGCCCGGCCTCCCC
>JAKDKP010000445.1 GCA_030453285.1 Propionibacteriales bacterium | reverse complement strand
CAGCAGATCGCACAACTCCGCACCACGCACCTCACCCAGTACGAGCCGATCCGGACGCATCCGCAAGGCCTGCCGGACCAGATCGGTCAGGGTGACCAGCCCTGCGCCCTCGGCATTGCGAGGGCACCCCTCCAAGCGGATGCAGTGTGGATGATCGGGTTTGAGCTCGCGCGAGTCCTCCACCACCAGCAGGCGCTCATCCGGGGGCACCAGACCCAACAAGGTGGCCAACAGGGTCGTCTTGCCCGATCCCGTGCCTCCGGTCACCAGGAACGCAACCCGGGCCGCGACAAGCTGTCGCAGCAGGTGAGCACCAGCTGGCGGCACCGAGCCGGCCGCGACCCAGTCGTCAAGGCTCAGCGCCGTACGAGGTGGCACCCGCAACGACAGGCAGGTGCCTGGATCACTCAACGTGCCGAGCACCGCGTGCAGACGGGTGCCGTCGGCCATCCGGGCATCGACCCACGGATGGGCATCATCGAGGCGCCGACCGGCACTGGCGGCAAGCCGCTGGGCCAGTCGCCGCACCTCGGACTCGCTGCGCAACCGTACCGACGTCCGCTCCAGTCCGTGACCGGCATCGATCCACACCGGACCCGGTCCGTTCACCAGCACGTCAGTGACGCCATCGCGACGCAACAGGACCTCCAACGGTCCGGCACCAGTGGACTCCCGCCGCAGTGCCTCGGTGGCCGCCATCACCGAGATGTCGCTGACGATCTGCCCGGACTCACGCATCGCTGCCGCGACGTCGCCGGGCCGGGCCGTCCGCCCCAGTGCCGCCAGCCGTGGCCTGAGTGGATCAAGATCAACTGTCATGGCGAACCCCGGCCAGTGCGGTCGTCAACGCCGTGTCGCACTGACGACTCCAGCGCCGGCCGGCTGCCCGGCCCGGAGGCTCGCCCTGCAACACTCCGGCGCGCATGTGTCGGTCATGGCCCAGGACGCCGAACAGGTCCAGCTCCAACGTTGACGCCACCACCTCGGCCGGCACACCGCCCCCGAGTCCGGACCTGACCACCACACCCGGACCCGACATGGCACCACCCCATTCGGCGATCAGCCGCTGCCCGGCTGCCACCGATCGCACGTCGTCGGCGACCAGCACCGCCGTCACGTCGACTGCCCGCAATCCCTCGTACAGCAAGGCTTCTGAAGACCTGCTCAGATCGATGACCACCAGGTCATGGCTCTGCCGGCAGGTCCGTATCACCGCCGACAATGCCTCGGGTGAGGGGACCTCGACCACCTCCCTGGACATCGCCAGCACCTCAAGTTGATCAACGCGGGGCAGTTGTTGCGACAAGTCACCCAGATGACCAGTGGCTGTCGCCAGGCGCGGCCACCGCCAGCCGGGCACGTCCTCGGCCCCCACGAGCAGGTCGATACCCCCGCCGTACGGGTCGGCGTCGACCAGCAGCACCCGCCGACCATCCTGCGCAGCACGCCACGCCATCCCGGCCGCCGTCGTCGAAGCGCCGACACCACCGCTGCCGCCGAGCACGCCGATGGCCACGCCCGTCGCGCCGGCGCTGACTCCCTCGGCCATCGCCGCCGCCAGCCACGTCAACTGCGTGGGCAGCACCACCACGGCCGCAGCCAGGGTCATCGACCAACGACACAACTCCTCCTGATCATGGTCGGCGCCGAGCAGCAACACCCGGCTGCGTGCCGGGAGTGCTTGACCCGCCAGGCTCCGGGCGCAGTCCACCCCGACCAGGACCACCGAAGCCTCCGACCAGTGACGGCGCGCGGCCAGCACGTCGTGCAGCACGAGGGGTTCGACACCGGCCGCGGCCGCCGATGCCAGTGCGCGATCAAGCAACTCTTCGTCAGCGGTGATGATCAACGGAGCAGCCGCCTCCGAGCTCGGACGCACGGGAGAACCCTGCCGAGCCGAAGCGGGACGGGTCGAAATGTGGGTCGCCATGTGCCCACCTTGGTGTCGCTGGCCGCCGATTCGCCGGGCAATCCGAAATCTGTGCACAACATGCGCGCTCATCCACAGGTCAAGCCGAATCCCCACCGTGGCAACGATTGCGTGGCCTGCACCCCTTCCCTTTCTCGCCGCAGAGGAGTACAAATGGTGCAAGGCCTCTCCTCCCCGCCGACGAGGATCACCGATCCGTACGTGAGCCGACGAGGATGGGCGAGACCTCGCACAACAACTTGAGTACCCACGCGGCGATCGCCCATCTCATGGGGTATCCAACTCGGGTCTGCCCGGGTGGATCACACACAGATGCACGCATGGTCACACAGGTCTGATGTGCATCGCGGCGCCGAACCTCGTGTCCGGCGCCGCAACCACGCGCGGTGCAGATTTCTCAGATCAACGAATCTGGCCCTCGTCGGCGCACCGGTCTGGCCGCCAACGGCGAACGTTCCGCGCCAGCAGTGATCGCCGCCGCACAGTGTTCCAGCCACCGTCGTACGCCCAGAAGGCCACCGTCGGCGTAGCCCCGCACTGTCGCCCCGTAGGACTCCCCGGCTGCCAGATGACCCGCCGGCACCACGATGACGCCACGTGGGTCGAGCCCACCAGCCATCAGGATCGCCTGCTCGACCGCACGAGCCACCACGCCGTTGCCCGAATCGAACGGGCCAATGGTGATCACCTCGGCGTGGGCGACCGCGGCGCGCACGATGATCGAGGCCTCGGTCGGCGCGGTCAGCAGGTCGTACACACCGACCAGCCGCGCGGTCACACCCGGATCGGCGCGTGGACGCCCGAGGGTGTCATCATCGACGATCCCCCGCCCCCACAAGGCATGCATCCGCGCCAACACCTGCCCCGGTGCCACCAAGATCAACTCGGCGAGTGCGGGCAGCTCCGTCAGCATGCGCGCGACTCCGGCGGCCTCTGGCGTGCCGACATCCCATCCGGCCAACTCGGCCGATGCACGAGCAGAGGCGAGCATCGCCTCTGCCCTGTCGGCGGCAGTCACTGTACGCATTCCCCGATCCCGCAGGATCACATCGACCGCTGCTCGAGCGGCGGCGAGGGCGGACGGCACTCCCTCAACCCGTGCGAGGTCGGCCAATGGATCGGTCACGGCCTAGAGTCTTCCCCATGACGTCCCCAACCCCGTACCCGCCGGCCGTCCCGGGCTGGCTGACCGACGGCGGCCGTCGCCGCGTGCTCGACCTGGGGTCGGGCCGGGGCGCGCTGGCGCAGATGCTGGCCGCCGAGGGCCACCGGGTGGTCTGCCTTGATCAGGATCTGT
>JAKDKP010000444.1 GCA_030453285.1 Propionibacteriales bacterium | reverse complement strand
ATCAGGGGCAGCTGTGGGTGCCGTTGAATCTGTGGATAGCGCAACCCCGACTGCGGGACGAGCAGCGGAGTACCGTCCAGTTGCCGCGGCTCACGACGGCCGCCGCCCTTTGTTGTCGGCGCGCGGCGAGCCGCAGCCGCTGTGGTTCGCGTCGGCGGGGTCGCACGTCGCTGCTTGCGTCCCCGGGACTTGGGCGCCATCACTCCCCCAGTGCGCTCAGCGCTGCATCGATCCTGACCAGCGATGAGTCGCGACCCAGCAGTTCCAGCGACTCGAAGAGAGGCGGGCTGATCCGCCGCCCCGAGATGGCTGCGCGGAGCGGGCCGAAGGCGTGGCGCGGCTTCAACCCCAATCCTTCGATCAGTGCCGTACGCAGGGCGGCTTCGATCGAGGCGGTGTCGAAGGTGTCCAGCGCGGCCAGTGCCGTGCGAGCCGCGGTCAACACCTCGGCCGACTCCGGCTTGAGCCCGGCGTCGGGTTGGATCTCCAGCTCGGCGTCGGCGGTGAACAGGAAGCCGGCCATCGGCACGATCTCCGAGAGCGTGTTCATCCTCTCCTGCACCAGCGGGATGACGTTGCTGATCTTGCTCTGCTGATCAGCAGTCGGCGGGTCGGCGACCAGTCCGGCATCGACCAGGAACGGGGTGACGTACGTCGCCAGTTCCTCGACAGACACCAAGCGGATGTGGGAGGCGTTGATCGCCTCGCACTTCTTCGGATCGAACCGGGCCGGATTCGCGTTCACCCGACGGATGTCGAAGGCCGCCACCATCTCGGCGAGGGTGAACACGTCGCGGTCGTCGGCGATCGCCCAGCCCAGCAGGGCCAGGTAGTTCAGCAGGCCTTCGGGCAGATATCCGCGCTGCTGGTATTCGGCGAGGCCTGAACCCTCGTCGCGCTTGGAGAGACGACGATTGCCCTCCCCCATCACGATCGGCAGATGGCCGAAGATCGGCGTCCGGCCGCTGCCCACCCCGATGGCCTTGAGGGCCTCGTACAGCACGATCTGACGCGGTGTCGAGGACAGCAGGTCCTCGCCGCGCAGCACATGGGTTATCCCCATCAGGGCGTCGTCGACGGGGTTGGCCAGGGTGTACAGCGGATCGCCGGTGCCGCGGACCAGCACGAAGTCCGGCACGTTCACCGACGCGAAGGCCACCGGTCCGCGGACCATGTCGTCGAAGGCGATCTCGCCGTCCGGCACCCGCATCCTGATCACTGCGGACCGGCCCTCGGTCTCGTACGCGGCGATCTGTTCGCTGGTCAGTTCACGGCACTGGCCGTCGTAGCCCGAGGGGGCACCCTTGGGGCGTGCCTTCTGTCGCGCTTCCTGCTCCTCGGCCGTGCAGAAGCAGCGGTACGCGTGACCGCGATCGAGCAACTGGGTGACGACCTCACGATAGATGTCACCACGTTCGGACTGCTGGTACGGCCCGAAGTCGCCGCCGACCTCGGGGCCTTCGTCCCAGTCGATTCCCAGCCAGCGCAGGGATTCCAGCACGTTGGCGTACGACTCCTCGGTGCTGCGGGCGGCATCGGTGTCCTCGATCCGCAACACGAAGGTGCCCCCGTGGTGCCGGGCGAAGGCATAGTTGAACAGCGCAGAACGCACGTTGCCGACGTGCAGGTTGCCGGTCGGCGAGGGTGGAAACCGGACCCGGACCTGTTCGGGTGCCAGACCGCCCAGGACGTCGTGGTTGTCGCTCACTTGCTGTCTCCTGCTTCGTTGTGGGATTCGTCAGTGCTCGCCGGGCCGTCGCCGACCACGGGGTTGGTCAGGGTGCCGATGCCCTCGATCTCCACCGACACGGTCTGTCCAGGTGTCATCGGCCCGACTCCCTCTGGGGTGCCGGTCAGGATCACATCTCCCGGCAGCAAGGTGGTGAAGCTCGAGATGTAGGCGACCAGGGCGGGAATGTCGTGCACCATCTGGGCGGTGTTGCCGGACTGCTTGACCTCGCCGTCCAGGGTGGTCGTGACGCTGAGGTTCCCGGCCTCCTCAAGATCAAGGTGGGTGATGATCCACGGGCCCAGCGGGCAGAACGTGTCCGAGCCCTTGGCCCGGGACCACTGCTTGTCCGGGCCCTGCAAATCACGGGCGGTGACGTCGTTGCCGATCGTGTAGCCGAAGATCACCTCCGGCACCCGCTCGATCGGCACCTCCTTGCAGATCCGGCCGATCACCACGGCCAGTTCGCCTTCGAAGGAGACCTGTTGGCTGTACGGGGGGTGCACGATCGCCTCTCCGGGGCCGATCACCGCGGTGTTCGGTTTGAAGAAGGTCATCGGGGTCGTCGGCACCTCGTTGCCGAGCTCGGCGGCGTGGGCGGCGAAGTTCCGTCCCACCCCGACCACCTTGCTGCGCGGGATCACCGGGGAGAGCAGCCGTGCCTCGGACAGGGGGACGATCTCGCCGGTGAGGTTCACCGGTCCCGCCAGCGGGTCGCCGTTGATGACGGCAATGCTGTCGGCGTGGTCACCTCCGTCGGCAGCGAGTTCGACCAATCCGTAACGGGGCTCTCCGCCGGCTGTGCGGGACGAGGAGAAACGAGCAATGCGCATTGCCGCAGCCTATCGCCTGCAACCCAGCCGTCCCCTCCCCCGACCGGGTCGTGGTTGGATGCCCTCATGAGTGGATTTGATGCCGTCGAGGTGATCGCGGCCAAGCGCGACGGACAGCAACTGACCGACGACCAGATCGACTGGGTGATCAACGCCTACACCAACGGCACCATCGCCGAGGAACAGATGTCGGCCCTGGCCATGGCCATCTACTTCCGTGGGTTGGACGCCACGGAACTCTCCCGATGGACCACCGCCATGATCAACTCCGGGATCCGGATGGACTTCTCGAGCCTGTCGCGACCGACCGCCGACAAGCACTCCACCGGCGGAGTCGGCGACAAGATCACGTTGCCACTGGCCCCGATCGTCGCCGCCTGTGGTGTCGCGGTCCCCCAGCTGTCAGGACGCGGACTCGGCCACACCGGCGGCACCCTGGACAAGCTGGAGGCCATTCCCGGCTGGCGGGCCGACCTGTCGGGTGCGGCGATGATGCGCCAGCTCGAGGACGTCGGCGCGGTGATCTGTGCCGCCGGCAGTGATCTTGCCCCCGCCGACAAGAAGCTCTATGCGCTGCGCGACGTAACCTCCACCGTCGAGGCGATCCCGCTGATCGCCAGCTCGATCATGAGCAAGAAGATCGCCGAGGGCACCGGATCGCTGGTGTTGG
>JAKDKP010000443.1 GCA_030453285.1 Propionibacteriales bacterium | reverse complement strand
CCTGGTGGAACGACTCGGGACAGGATCTTGTCCACCCGGCCGAGCCGCAACCAGGTCTGATAGGCGAAGAGACGCCAGCCCCGGCCGAGCTTCTCCTCCGGCACCGCGCATTCGAAGGTGCGGATCGGCCAGCCCACCCAGGCGGCGGTGAGTTCATCGGTGACGGTGTCGATGCCGACCAGTCCGGCACGGCGGACCGTACGGGCGAGATCGGCAGGCTCGAAGGTGTGCAGATCGACCACCGCCTCGAGTGCGGCCGCTCGCGAGGACTCGTCCAGTTCGGTCTGCGATCGCCGCCACGTGCGCAGCACCGGAAGCCGTGTCACATTGGTCGCAGCAAACCAGGTGGCCCGCGACAATCGCCGGGCCACGAAGTCACCCCACTTCGTCGGCTCCCCACAGATCACCACCCGGCCACCGGGTTTGAGCACGCGACGGATTTCCCGGAACGCCTTCTCCACATCGGGGATGTGGTGGATCACCGCGTGTCCGACCACGAGATCAAAGGTGTCGTCCTCGTACGGCAGGGTTTCGGCATCGGCGACCCGACCCTCGACCGTGAAGCCGAGGCGTTGGGCATTGGCCTTGGCGGCCTCGACCATGCCCGGTGAGATGTCGCTGACGTGCCCTTCGGTGATCACCCCGGCCTGGATCAGGTTGAGGGTGAAGAATCCCGTACCGGCACCGATCTCCAGCGACTTCGCGTACGGCCAGCCGGTCGTCCCGGCCACTTCGGTGAACCGGTCGCGGGCGTAGTCGATGCAGCGTTGGTCGAAGGAGATGGACCACTTCTCGTCGTAGGTGCCCGCCTCCCAGTCGTGGTAGAGCACCTGGGCCAGCTTGTTGTCCTGCCACGCCTGCTCGACCTGTTCGGCGGTCGCTGGTCCGGCGTTGTCGTTCCCCTGCGGTGCGTCTTCATGATCAGCGGCCACGAAAGGTTGCCTTCCCCGGACCCTGCTCGATGAATGACTGCATGCCGGACGTCCGGTCCTCGGTCGCAAACAGCGCGGCGAACTGCTGCCGTTCGATCTCCAGGCCGGTGCCCAGGTCGACGTCGGCGCCATGGTCGATGGCCTGCTTGGCGGCCCGCAGCGCGAGTGCCGGACCACCGACGAACTGGCGTGCCCACGTCGTCGCGGTCTCGATCACCACATCGGCGGGGACGAGTTGATCAACCAGACCGATCCGTAGCGCCTCCTCGGCCGGGACGAATCGTCCGGTGAAGATGATCTCCTTGGCCCGGCTCGGGCCGACGAGACGACTCAACCGTTGGGTGCCACCAGCGCCGGGGATGACGCCAAGTTTGATCTCGGGCTGTCCGAAGGTGGCGTCGGAGGCCGCGATCCGGATGTCGGCGCACAACGCGAGCTCGCAGCCGCCACCCAGCGCGTATCCGCACACCGCCGCCACTACGGGCTTGGGGATCTGGGCGACCGCGGTGAAGCCGGACTGCAAGGACGAGGAGTGTCGCACCATGTCGCCGTACGACATGTCGACCATCTCCTTGATGTCGGCACCCGCGGCGAAGACATGTGGCCCGCCGGTGAGCACGACAGCGGCGATGTCGTCTCGACGACCGCACTCGTCGGCCAGCTCTCCCAGCCGGTGCTGGATCGCCGCATTCAGCGCATTCATCTTCGGTCGGTCGACGCGGATCGTGGCCACCTGGTCGGCCACCTCGAGTCTGACCCACTGCTGAACTTCGTCGGGTGCATTGTCAGCCATGCGCTGCACTGTACCGGCCGGTAGCCCTCCGGCGCTGCGCCACGGTTCGGGCGGTGCGATGGCATAACCTTTGCTCGCGCCGACACCGTCGACGCGTGAACGTCCGCCCGTGAGGAGACCCATGCCGCCCGTCGAGTTGCCCGAGATCGTCAATTCTTCGATCCTCGGAGCCCATCTGGTCGACGGCGGGGTCGCCTTTGCCCTGTGGGCCCCGCGCGCCACTCGGGTGGAGTTGGCGCTGGTGGCCGACGACCGCACCCAGCGCAACGTCGACATGAACTCGGCCCCCGACGGGGTGTGGACCATCACCGTCGAGGGAATTGCGGCCGAGCAGATGTACGGCTTCCGCGTGCACGGCGCGTGGGATCCCGACACCGGCCAGCGGTTCAATCCGGCCAAGCTGTTGCTCGATCCGTACGCCCGGGCGATCACGTACGGCGTCGACTACGCCGGCCCGATCCGCGACCACATCACCGACGACGACTTCGAACTCGACGAGACCGACTCCGCCCTGGCCGTGCCACTGCCGGTCGTGGTGGCCGACACGCCGCCGCCCACGCCGATATCCGAGCCTGTTCCACTGAAAGATTCGGCGATCTATGAGCTGCACGTCAAGGGCTTCACCCAACTCCACCCCGACGTGCCCGAACACCTCCGTGGCCGCTACGCCGGTCTGGCCTATCCGGCCGTCGTCGAGTACCTGCAAGGTCTCGGCATCACCGCCGTCGAGCTGCTGCCGGTGCAACACCACATCTCCGAACCGTTCCTGATCGGTCGCGGCCTGACCAACTACTGGGGCTACAACACCCTCGGGTTCTTCGCCCCGCATGCCGCGTACGCATCGGTGGGCACCAAGGGCGAACAGGTCACCGAGTTCAAGGAGATGGTCTCGGCCCTGCACGAGGCGGGCATCGAGGTCATCCTCGACGTCGTCTACAACCACACCGGCGAGGGCGGGCACGAGGGTCCGACGCTGGCCTTCCGTGGAATTGATCACGGTGGCTACTACCGCCTGACCGAGGATCTGCGGAACGACTACGACGTCACCGGGACGGGCAACTCGGTCGACTCATCCCAGGCCGGGGTGCTGGACCTCATCCTGGACTCGATGCGCTACTGGGTCACCGAGATGGGTGTCGATGGCTTCCGGTTCGACCTGGCCACCACCTTGCTGCGCAATGCTGATCATGAAGTCGACCAGCAGCATGCCTTCAAGCAGGCCGTGGCGGCCGACCCGGTGCTCAGCACGATCAAGTTGATTGCCGAACCGTGGGACGTCGGCCCGTACGGCTACCAGGTGGGCAACTTCGGGCCCGGGTGGGGTGAGTGGAACGACCAGTTCCGCGGGTACGTGCGCGACCACTGGCGGGGTGCGACCTCGGGCGTCCGGGAACTGGCCGAGCGGTTGTGCGGCTCCCCCGGCACGTACGACCACGATCGCGGCCCGGAGGGCTCGATCAACTTCGTCACCTCCCACGACGGCTTCACCCTTGCCGACCTGGTCACCT
>JAKDKP010000442.1 GCA_030453285.1 Propionibacteriales bacterium | reverse complement strand
CGGGGTGCGTCGCAGCACCGGTGCCGCCGACTCCTGAGCCGAGCCCGTCACCACCGGGCTCTCCGGAGCCGAACCTGTCACAACCGGGATGCATTTCGCCAGATCGACCGCTTGACGCGTCCCCGGAGCCGAAAGCATCCCCCTTGGGACAGGGCGCCGTGGCTCCGGCGGTCCGGTGAGGGCACGATGTGAACATGAACATTGCCGAACAGCTCATTGATCAGCTCCGCGCGGCCGGCGTACGCCGGATCTACGGCATCGTCGGGGACTCCCTCAATCCCGTCGTCGACGCGGTCCGCCAGACCGGCGGGTCGGCCAAGGGCGGCATCGACTGGATCCACGTCCGGCACGAGGAAGCGGCAGCCTTCGCCGCGGCCGCCGATGCCCAGTTGACCGGTGAGCTCGCCGTCTGTGCCGGATCGTGCGGTCCGGGCAACCTGCACCTGATCAACGGCCTCTACGATGCGAACCGTTCCGGTGCGCCGGTGCTGGCGATCGCCTCGCACATCCCGAGCGCGCAGATCGGCCAGTCGTACTTCCAGGAGACCCATCCGGACCGGTTGTTCAACGAGTGCTCGGTCTATTCGGAGTTGATCAGCACACCGACCCAGTCGCCCCGGGTGGTGCATGCCGCGATGCGGCACGCCCTGGCCGCCGGCGGGGTCGCGGTGGTCACCCTGCCCGGTGACATCGCCGACGCCGACACCGAGCGTGAGGCGCCGGCCTGGGTGCCCGTACGCCGTGGCACTCTGGTCCCCGATCCGGCAACCCTGGCCGAGCTGGCGACCGAGATCAACAAGGCCGCCAAGATCGCCATCTTTGCCGGTGCGGGCGTCGACGGAGCCCACAACGAGGTGATCGAGCTGGCCGAGTTGATCGGCGCCCCGATCGGGCATTCCCTGCGGGGCAAGGATTTCATCCAGTACAAGAACCCGTACGACGTCGGCATGACCGGCCTGCTCGGGTACGGGGCGGCCGCGGCCGGCATCCAGGACGCCGACCTGTTGATCATGCTCGGCACGGACTTCCCGTACGACCAGTTCCTGCCGGACACGCGGACCGCCCAGGTGGATCGCGACGCCTCAGTCCTCGGCCGCCGGACGGCGGTCGATGTGCCGGTGCACGGCGACGTGTTGCCCACCCTGCAAGCGTTGCTGCCGTTGGTGGAGCGCAAGAAGAGTCGCCGCTTCCTCGAATCCACCTTGAAGAAGCACGACAAGTTGATGGACAAGGCGGTCGGCGCCTACACGCGCAATGTGGAGAAGATCAAGCCGATCCATCCCGAGTACGCCGCGTCGCTGCTGGACGAGATGGCCGCCGAGGATGCGATCTTCACCGCCGACACGGGCATGTGCAATGTGTGGACCGCCCGGTACGTCAACCCGCTCGGCAGCCGCCGCCTGATCGGGTCGTACCTGCACGGTTCGATGGCCAACGCGCTGCCGCACGCGATCGGCGCCCAGTTCGCCTATCCGGATCGCCAGGTGATCTCTGTGTCGGGTGACGGTGGCCTGTCGATGCTGCTCGGCGAGATGATCACCGCCAAGACCTACGAGCTGCCGTTGACCATTGCGCTGTTCAACAATTCGACCCTCGGCATGGTCAAGCTGGAGATGCTGGTGGACAAGCTGCCCTCCTTCGGCACCGACGTGCCCGGCACCGACTACGCCGCCATCGCGCAAGCCATGGGCTGGCACGCCGTACGAGTCACCGACGCCAGCGAGCTGCGGGCTGCGTACGCCGAAGCGCTGGCCCACCCCGGTCCGGCCCTGGTCGACATCGTGACCGATCCCAACGCGCTGTCGATCCCGCCCAAGATCACCGCCGACCAGGTCTTCGGTTTTGCCACTGCGATGAGCAAGATCGTGCTCAACGGCGGCGCCGGCGAAGCCGTCTCGATGGCCCGCTCCAACCTGCGCAACATCCCGCGCGGCTGAGCCTCTCGCGGAATCCCAGTGAGGAGTTGATCACTGGTCCGAAACCGCGGCCCACAGCAACTCGCGCTGATGGCTGAACCCGCTGCGTTCGTACACCGGCACCGACTGCGGTGAGGCGTGCACGGTCACGTGCTCCAGACCGTGGCGCCGTGTCTCGGCCAGGACGGTCTCGGCCAGCCGTCGCCCGATGCCCTGACCACGATGATTGGGCAGCACGAAGCAGGACTGGAGATCCCCGCTCAGTCGAGCTTCGCTGAACGGTGCCGGGACCCGAGCGGTGATGGCCAACCAGGCCATGCCGACGACCGTACGCCCGGCGACGGCGACGATCGGGATGTGCGAGTCGCGATGCTCTCGGGCCCACGCAATCGCCCGTACGGTGAAGTCCGCCAGCGACGGCATCTCGTCAGGAGAGCAGTCGCCGGCCACCCATCGCCATCGGAGCTGCCACCTGATCCAGCTCGTCGTCCCTTGCCGGACGTACGAGCACCGACTCACCCATGGCGACAAGCCTCTCACCTGTCGGCCGTTGACACGTCTCCGATGCGAGGTGACACCACATGACGTCACACAATGGTTGACATGACGTCACTATGACGCCATAGTTGCCGCCATGAACATCGATACCTATCTCGAGTCGGTCCGTGGGGGCATCACCAATGCCACTGCGCTGGCCGACGACCACAGCAAGGACGTCGCCCAACGCCTGGGCGACGCCGTGGAGTCCTCGGTGCGCCTGGCGCTGATCGAGGCCCTGTCCGATGCCACCGCCGAGATCAGCGCCGAAGTCGCGCCCGCCTCCGTCGAGTTCCGCCTCAGCGGCGGCGAACCCCAATTCGTGGTCTCCGCCCCACCCAGCACAGACGACACCTACGCCGAGGATGACTCCTCCAACGATGACCCGGCCCTGGCCGGCGAAGACGAGGAGCAGGTCCGGGTCACCCTTCGCCTGCCCGCCTCGATCAAGAAGAAGGTCGACGAACAGGCCAGCGCCGACGGCGTGTCGACCAACACCTGGCTACTGCAGCGCGTGCTGGAATCATTCGGGCGACGCGGACGCGGTGGCCGCGGTGGCCCGTGGCGTGGGGGACCCGACGCCCCGCATCCGCCCCGTCCGCCCTTCGGACCCACCTTCGGACCGGACTTCCCCTTCGGTCCGGACGGGCCCTTCGGTCCCGGTGGACCATTCGACGGCCCCGCGGGACCGTTTGGCCCCGGTGGCCCGGACGGTGATCGCCGTCATCGCGGCGGACGACGTCGCGGCAGCGACCGTGGTGGCGACCAGCGCGGGAGCCGGTTCAACGA
>JAKDKP010000441.1 GCA_030453285.1 Propionibacteriales bacterium | reverse complement strand
AGCAAGCCCACCCGCGATGACAGCGCCCGCACGGGTGGCCCCGCGACGGCGGGCGAGCACCGGTGCGAGCACCGTCCCGGCCAGCCCCAATCCGGCAGCCAGCACGTTGCTGGTGACCGTCGCTTCCGGGCCGACGAACTCGTCCCAGAACTGCCGCAGTCCGCTCGTACGAACTCTCATGGATGCCTCCCTGGAACACGCAACGTGTTGCCTGCAGAGTCCCACGATCGCGGCGGCTCCACCAGACCTCAGGTTGGTCTGGCCGCCGGGGAATGACAGATCAGGCCCGAACTCCTGTTGATGAGGTGATGTGGCCCGGGACGTCGTCCGCGTAGTCCCCGGTACTGAGGGTCCCGGTGGGTTCGAGCAGCATGATGCTCGCACCCTTTGGCGACTCGGGGCAGTGCTCGACTCCGCGCGGGACGACGAAGACATCGTGGCGCTCGAGGTGTACGGCCGACTCACCTCCGGCCTCACGGAGGTGGATGTCGAGAGTGCCGTGGAGCACGATGAACAGCTCGTCGGTGTCGGGGTGGGAGTGCCAGACAAACGTGCCCTCGACCTTGACCAGGCGGACGTCGTAGTCGTTGACCTGGGTGAGGATCCGTGCGCTCCAGTGCTCCTCGAAGGAGGCCAGAACGGTGTCGATGTTCGTGCTTCGATTCGTCATGTGTCGATTCTTCAACTTGCGCACCCGCGCCAACAGTGCAAGAAATGACACATGTCGCAAGATTCATCGCACCGGCACTCGGTGGTTGCCCTGGTCGACGAGGGATCGAACCCGTTCGAATTGGCGTGCCTGACCGAAGTCCTCGGCATCGACCGGCCGGAGGTCGGCGGGCTGCTCTACGACTTCGGGATGTGCGCACGAGAGCCGGCGGTGTCGATGCGACAGGGCTTCTTCACGATGACCGACATCGCCGACCTGTCGGCCCTGGCACTGGCAGACACGGTGATCGTGCCCAACCGTCCCGACACGGTCGCACCGCATCATCCCGAAGTCCTCGAAGCGATTGCCCAGGCCCGTGGTCGTGGAGCGCGCATGATCGGAACGTGCAGTGGAGCGTTCACCCTGGCCGAAGCCGGCGTGTTGGAAGGGCACCGCGTCACGGTGCACTGGCAGTGGGCCGAGGAGTTCCGGGCTCGGTACCCACGCGTCCACGTCGATGATCTTGTTCTGTTCGTTGACGATGGCGACATCCTCACCTCGGCCGGCAGCGCCGCCGCGCTGGACCTGGCGCTGCACGTCGTACGCCGCGACCACGGCGCAGAGATCGGTGCGGCCGTTGCGCGGCGGCTCGTGTTCGCCGGGCACCGTCCTGGCGGGCAACGGCAGTTCATCGAACGTCCACTGCCCAAGTTGAACACGAGCCCGCTCGCGGCCGCGCTCGCCTGGGCAGAACAGCATGCGACCGAGGCGATCACGGTCACCGACGTCGCCTCACGGGCCGCGATGAGTCCTGCCACGCTCCATCGCCGTTTCCGCAACGAACTCGGCTGCACTCCGAACCAGTGGCTCACCGCCGTCCGCGTCGAGCACGCTCGCAGGCTGCTGGAACGAACCGACCTCGCCATCGACCAGATCGCCCACAACAGCGGCCTCGGAACAGCCGCCAACCTCCGCGACCGGATCGCCACGCACACCGGCCTGACTCCGACCGCCTACCGACGCACCTTCTCGGGTGGGGTTGAATCGTAGGACCTCCTGACGTGGCGGGCTGTTTGGTCACGTGGCGGTCGGAAATGCGCCCGCCACGTCACCGTTGTGCCCGCCACGTCGGATGACCGGGAGAAACGTGAGGCAGAACCGACCGGGGCTGTGGCTCGTACCGCTAGGAGACCGAATGACGATGAACGCGCCGGGTCCGACCCTGTTCGCCGACGCTGTCCACGCCGTGGCTGCACACCATGGCGTACGAGACAAGGACGTGGTCCCGGCCCCTGTCCAGGGCCAGGTGAACCTGACGGTGTTCCTCGGCAGCGAGTTGGTCCTGCGCATTCCCCGTACCACCGGGGCAGCCGACAAGCTCGCCAAGGAAGCCCAGGTCATCGCCCTGGTTCGAGACGCCGGCGTGCCGACCCCGGAACTCGTACGGCACGACTCGACGCGGCGCATCGCCGACGTGCCATACATGATCTTGCAGCGGGTGCACGGTGCAACGATGGCCGAACAGGATCCCGAGCCGATGATCCACCAACGCACCCTCGCCTCCCTTGGCGAGATCTTGGTGACGCTCCACCAGATCAAGCGCAAAGCGGTCGGGCCCGTCAGTTCGATTCCGGAGCCCTTCGCGTTCTCGCCCACCGAGTTGCTCGGCGAGCTCGTACGGGCTGGCGAGATCGGCACAGCCCAGCACGATTGGCTGCTCGACCGTTTCACGCTCCTTCAGCCCGAGGGTCCGCCGCTGGCCAATCCGATCCTCCTGCACCGCGACGTCATCGGTTCGAACGTGATGGTCGACCGTGATGGGGTGGTCATCGCCTTGCTGGACTGGGGTTGTGCCGAATGGGGATCGCCGGCCCGTGATCTTGTGGGTCTGCCCATTCGGTCGCTTCCCGATCTGATGTCGGCGTACCGATCGGCGTCGGGGACATCCTCGGCATCAGCCGACCGGGAAGGCGACCACACGCTGGAGCGCGACGCGCTCTGGTACCACCTCTACCTGTCGTTGGCGAGATTGCTCAAGAGGCGCTCCACCTCGGAAGACCGCAACTGGGCCGCCCCACGTAGTGCGACCCTGCTCGACTTCCTCGCGTTCACGTCCGATACGGGGCCCGGACCCTGGCGTTCGCTTCTTCACCCGACTGCACTCAGCTAGCGGTCCAACGCCAGATGGAGCAAGGGATAGGGCCGACCCTGATCATCACGCTCGCTGCGGCCGACCACACGGAATCCTCGGCGCTGGTAGAACTCCACCGCTGACCGGTTCTGTTCGTTGACGTCGACGGCATCGACGCGGCATTCCCGTACGGCGTGGGACAACAGTGCACTCCCGACGCCGCCGCCGTGACTGTTGGCATCCACGAACAGCATCTCCAGCTTCGTCCCGGACACGCCGCTGAACCCCACCAGGTGCCCCGCGCGCTCGGCGACGTGGATCTCCACCTGCGGGAGAAAGTCGGTCGAGACCTGTGACTCCAGGTCGACCCGATCCTGATCACTGAGGAAGTCATGGGTCGCTGCCACCGCGCCGCGCCAGATCTCGACCAGTCGCCGATGATCACCGATACCAACCGACGTGCG
>JAKDKP010000440.1 GCA_030453285.1 Propionibacteriales bacterium | reverse complement strand
CGGGTCGGGGTGCCCTTGAAGAGCACGTGTTCGAGGAAGTGCGAGGCGCCATGCAGGCCGGCACTCTCGTGTCGGGACCCGACGCCGGCGAAGACACCCATGCTGTACGTGGCCGAGCTCGGCATGTGCTCGGTGACAATGCGCAAACCGCTCGGGAGCACCGTACGACGGACTTCTCCGCCGAGGTGCACCCGAGCGGCTGCTCGAGGATGCTCGGAAATGATCAGGCTTCCGCCGGCTTGTCGGCCTCGGCCTGGCTTCCGGCCTCGTCCTCGGTGACGGGGACGAGCGAGAGCTTGCCGCGGTCGTCGATCTCGTTGATCGCCACCTGAATCTTCTGACCGACGCTGACCACGTCGTCGACGCTCTCGACCCGGTTGCCATTGTTCAGCGGGCGCAGCTTGCTGATGTGCAGCAGGCCGTCCTTGCCGGGCAGCAGCGAGACGAATGCACCGAAGGCGGTCGTCTTGACGACGGTGCCGAGGTACTTCTCGCCGACCTCGGGCATCGTCGGGTTCGCGATCGCGTTGATCAACGAACGGGCGGCCTCGGCGGCCTCGCCATGCTCGGCACCGACGTAGATCGTGCCGTCGTCCTCGATGGAGATGTTTGCGCCGGTGTCGTCCTGGATCTGGTTGATGACCTTGCCCTTGGGGCCGATCACCTCGCCGATCTTGTCGACCGGGATCTTGATGGTCAGAATCCGCGGAGCGTACGGGCTCATCTCGTCGGGAACGTCGATCGCCTCACCCATCACGTCGAGCAGGGTGTTGCGGGCGTCCTTGGCCTGGCGCAGCGCGGCCACCAGCACGTCGGACGGGATGCCGTCGAGTTTGGTGTCGAGCTGCAGGGCGGTGATGAAGTCCCGGGTGCCGGCGACCTTGAAGTCCATGTCGCCGTACGCGTCCTCGGCGCCGAGGATGTCGGTCAGCGCGATGTACTCGGTCTTGCCGTTCACCTCACCGCTCATCAGGCCCATCGCGATGCCGGCGACCGGGGCGCGCAGCGGCACACCGGCGTTCAGCAGCGCCATGGTGGAGGCGCAGACCGAACCCATCGAGGTGGAACCGTTGGAGCCGAGGGCTTCGGAGACCTGACGGATGGCGTACGGGAAATCCTCGCGGGATGGCAGGACCGGCACCAGGGCACGCTCGGCGAGCGCACCGTGACCGATCTCGCGACGCTTCGGCGACCCGTAGCGGCCGGTCTCACCGGTCGAGTAGGGCGGGAAGTTGTAGTGGTGCATGTAGCGCTTGGTGCGCTCGGGTGCCAGGGTGTCCAACCGCTGCTCCATGTCGAGCATGTTCAACGTGGTGACACCCAGGATCTGGGTCTCGCCGCGCTGGAACAGGGCCGAACCGTGCACCCGCGGGATGACCTCGACCTCGGCCGACAGCGGCCGGATGTCGCTCAGGCCGCGGCCATCAATGCGCACCTTGTCGCGGAGCACGCGCTGACGTACGAGCTGCTTGGACAGGGAGTTGAAGGCGCCACCGATCTCCTTCTCGCGACCCTCGAATTGGGTCAGGTCGGCGGTCACCTTGTCGCGCAGCTCATTGGTCGCGGTCTCGCGCTCAACCTTGCCGGCGATCTGCATGATCTTGTCCAGCTCGGCGCCGGCAGCGGACTCGACGGCGGCGTACACATCGTCGGCGTAGTCCAGGTGCACCGGGAACTCACGGACCGGCTTGTTGAAGCGGGCGGCCAGCTCGGCCTGCGCATCACACAGCGCCTTGATGAACGGCTTGGAGGCCTCGAGGCCCTCGGCGACGATCTCCTCGGTGGGCGCGGTCTTGCCGGCGCGCACCAGGTTCCAGGTCTGCTCGGTGGACTCGGCCTCCACCATCGCGATGGCGACGTCACCGTCGGGCAGCACATTGCCGGCGACGACCATGGTGAAGGTGGCCTCGGCGAGCTGGGCGACGGTCGGGAAGCCGACCCACTGGTCACCGATCAGGGCGACACGGACGCCGCCGATCGGGCCGGCGAAGGGCAGCCCGGAGAGCTGGGTGGCCATCGAACCGGCGTTGATCGCGACGACGTCGTACGAGACCTCGGGGTTGAGGGCCATCACGGTGATGATGACGTTGACCTCATTGCGGATCCCCTTGGCGAAGCACGGGCGCAGCGGACGATCGATCAGGCGACAGGCCAGCACAGCGCCCTCGCTCGGTCGGCCCTCGCGGCGGAAGAAGGCGCCCGGGATGCGACCGGCGGCGTACATCCGCTCCTCGACCTCGACGGTCAGGGGGAAGAAGTCCATGCCCTCGCGAGCAGACTTCGAGGCGGTGGTGGCCGCCAGCAGCATGGTGTCGTCGTCGATGTAGACCGCGGCGGAACCGCCGGCCTGTTGGGCGAGCAATCCGGATTCGAAGCGGATCGTGTGCTTGCCGTAGGAGCCGTTGTCGATCACGGCTTCGGTGAACTGGAGTTCGGAACCCTCCATGGGGATCTCCTTGTCTGACGGCGTTCTCGACGCCGCCTGGTGCGGAGATTGCGCTCACGGGAGTGCCGTACCTCAGGGCAGGCCGGTCTTCGATCGAGGTCCGCGGGAAGTCGTACTCCCCGAAGGCCACTACCGAGGACCAGAACCCGCTGCGGGCCGGTCGGCGCAATCATCCGTGGGTGGAATGTTCTGTTCGCTTGTCGGATTCAGTTGTGATGTTCAGTTGTGGGTGTGGCGACATGGTGTCCGCCGCTCCACACCTCGAAACGATAGCCCCTCGGAACGAGAAAGGCGGTCCCCCACTCCGGGAGACCGCCTCCCCCACATGCCCGAAACTCGGGGCTTCGTACGGCTGGGTGTCAGCGACGCAGGCCGAGGCGCTCGATCAGCGAGCGATAGCGGTCGATGTCGCTCTTGGCGGCGTAGTTGAGCAGGCGACGACGCTTGCCGACGAGCAGCAACAGGCCGCGACGGCTGTGGTGGTCGCCCTTGTGGTCCTTCAGGTGCTCGGTCAGGTGGCTGATCCGCTTGGTGAGCAGCGCAACCTGGACCTCGGGGGAGCCGGTGTCGCCGGGCTCGGTGGCGTACTCGTCGATGATCTTCTTCTTCTCGGCGGCATCCATGTGGACTCCCGCTCCCTTCGATGTTGTTGCGCGGCGCCCCCACCGAGACGAACTCGATCCTGCATCGGAGCAGTCGGGGGCTCTTGGAGATCCGCGGCCGTCGTGACGGCAACCTGCTGAGAGTATCGCGCGCCCGCCCCTCGGGCGAAATCGCGCGTTGCCCTCGCCATTCCACTCTCCACG
>JAKDKP010000439.1 GCA_030453285.1 Propionibacteriales bacterium | reverse complement strand
TGATCTCGCGGGCGTCCTGGTCGGTCATCACTTCTTCGGAGAAGACCGGCATCTGCTGCGGCCCGGTCCGCATGGCCTCCCAGATGGCCTTGTCCTCGACCCCACCCAGGCCGGGTGCGTACTTGCCGTTCGGCAACGCGCCGCCCTTGCCGGTGAAGTTGTGGCAGGCCGAGCAGTTGGTACGGAACAGTTCGCCACCGCGGGCGATCTCGTCTTCGCTCAGGCCGTCGGGGCTGTACTGCTTGGCCTCGGGGATGGTGACGCCGGGACCCAAGGAATCGATGTAGGCCGCGATCGCGGCAATCTCATCGTTGGTGTAGCGCACGTCCTTGCGCGGCATCTGCGCGCCGGGCTGGGCGGCGGGCATCCGGCCGGTCGCCATCTGGAAATCGACCGAGGCCGACCCGACGCCCTGCACGGTCGGACCCTGGCTGGTCCCCTCGCCCTGCATTCCGTGGCAGGAGGAGCAGCCGATCTGGTAGAGCTTGCGTCCTTCCTCCACCTGGGTCGAACTGCCGCTGTCGGCGCTCGACTGGTTGACCGGTGCCGTACCTGCATAGAAGAGGCCCATGACAATCAGGGCGACCGCCAGGAGCATCGTCTTGATCGCCGGGTGGCGCCGTCCGGTGGACAGGAAACGCACGTCAGGTCCCTCTCGTTGGATCGTGCTGGTTTGAAGTTGGTGTGAAGTTGTCGGATCAGCCGAACAGGCCTGCGAAGAACTTCGCCAGCGGATCACCATAGATGACCGCGAACAGCACGATCCACACGATGTCGACGAAGTGCCAGTAGTACGACACGACGACGGCCGAGACCGCCTGCTCGTGGGTCCAGGTGCGGGCCAGGAAGGTGCGACCCAGCAGGATGAGGAAGGCGAGCAGGCCACCGATGACGTGCAGCCCGTGGAAGCCGGTGGCGAGATAGAAGACCGACCCGTACGCGTCGGACGAGATGGTCAGCCCCTCGCGGATCAGTTCGGCATACTCCATCGCCTGACCGGAGACGAAGAAGGCGCCCATGATGAAGGTGAGCACGTACCACTCGCGGAAGCCCCACTTGGCGACGTTGAGCAGGCTTCCCGAGCGGCTGACCACGCCATGCTCGGCCAGGTGGACGCCGCGCTGACAGGTCACCGAACTCAGCACCAGGATGATCGTGTTGCCCAGGGCCATCGGGGGATTCAGCATTTCTTGCTTGATCGACCACAGGCTCGGTACGCCGGCCATCTGCGCCTGGGCGTTGGTCACGTTCTGGATGGTGAAGTAGGCGGCGAACAACGCCGCGAAGAACATCAGTTCCGAGGCCAGCCAGACCATCGTCCCCACGGCGACCATGTTGGGTCGTCCCTTGTTCTCCACCAGTCGGGAGCGGGCGATCGGGTGCAGCGCCCCAGAGGGGCGGTCCGTCGCGACGGAGGAGTCTGAGTGTTCGGCCACGGGGTCATTATTGCCCTTTGCTGCGCGCTCCGCATCCCGGGGCGCGCCGAACCGGTTCGGGGTCTCATCAGTTGTCGCGGTGGGTTGGTGATTCGCACCGGCCGCGGTGCCGGGTCGGTGCGAACTTCGGCGCGCTCGCCGTGGTTGTCAGCCACGCCCGATCTGTGGTGCTCGGCGCGATACGATGCCGCTGCAGCACCCGACACCACGAAGGACACACATCACCATGAGTCAAGCGCAGGCAGCCGAGACGTTGACCGTCCTGGTCTACTCCGACGACCGGAGCGTCCGGGACGAGGTACGCCTTGCCCTGGGGCGTCGGGTGGCCGCCGACCTGCCGGAGATCGAGGTGCTGGATGCCGCAACCCAGCCGGCCGTGATCGACATGATGGATGCCGACAAGGTCGACCTGGCCATTCTCGATGGCGAGGCCGTACCGGCCGGCGGGATGGGACTGGCCCGCCAGCTCAAGGATGAGATCTTCGAATGTCCTCCAGTGGTGGTGTTGATCGCCCGCCCCCAGGACGCCTGGTTGGCTACCTGGTCGCGCGCCGAGGCAGCGGTCGGCTATCCGTTGGACCCGATCCGCATGCCTGAGGTGATTGCCGAGGTCCTGCGCGGTGCGCGCGGCGAGCAGCCGGGTGACGCAGTCGTCGTCGCCGGCTGACTCCAACCGTGTTTGCCGCCCCCACCAAGACCACCGCGACGTCATGACGCGCACCTTTCCCGATGTTCTCACCGCCCTGGTTCGCGGTCAGGACGTCGACGCCGAGACCTCTGGTTGGGTGATGGACCGCATCCTTGCCGGTGACATGTCGCCGGTGCAGGTGGCCGGATTCGTGATCGCCCTGCGGGCCAAGGGTGAGACCGTCGAGGAGATCACCGGCCTGGCCGACGCGATGTTGTCCCACGCGACCGACATCACCGTCACCGGTGACGTGGTCGACGTGGTTGGCTCCGGCGGCGACCGCGCCAACACGGTGAACGTGTCGACGATGGCCGCCATCACCGCTGCCGCCGCCGGGGCGCGGGTGGTCAAGCACGGCAATCGCTCGGCCTCATCGGCCTGCGGCACCGCCGACGTGCTGGAGGAGCTGGGGGTGGAGCTCAATCTGGCACCGGCGAAGCAGCAGGAGATCGTCGACGAGTGCGGGATCTGCTTCCTGTTCGCACCGCACTACCACCCGGCGCTGAAGCATTCCTTGATGGCGCGCCGCGAGCTCGGGGTGGCGACCACCTTCAACTTCCTCGGCCCATTGGCCAATCCGGCCCGCCCCGCCGCGCAGGCCGTCGGGATCGCGGACGAACGGATGGCCGATCTGGTGGCAGGCGTGATGGCTCGCCGACGGGTCCGTGGCCTGGTCTTCCACGGTGGCGACGGTCTGGACGAGCTGACCACCACCACCTCGTCGTCGGTGTGGGTGATCAACGATGGACGGGCGGTCCGTACCACCCTCGATCCCGCCGAGCTCGGACTGCCACTGGCTCGGGTGGAGGATCTGGTCGGTGCCGGGCCGGACCACAACGCCCGGGTTGTCCGTGACCTGGTTGCCGGCAGTACCGGTGCGGTGCGCAACATCGTCGTGCTGAATGCTGCCGCGACCCTGCTGGCCCACGCCGGTCCCGATCCCGAGGCCGACCTTGCTGCGCAGTTGCGGCCGATGATCACCCGCGCCGACACCGTGCTGACCGACGGGACTGCGGCGGCAACCCTCGATCGCTGGGTGGCGGCCACCCCGCGCGCCCGCTGAGGCTTTCGGGAGAGTTCGGAGGCCAGCCCACTCAGCCGAAGAGGGCGAGCGCCAAGAAGCTGCCCGCCACCAGTGAGG
>JAKDKP010000010.1 GCA_030453285.1 Propionibacteriales bacterium | reverse complement strand
GATCGGCCGCAGTCGGAGGCGGGCACCGTGCACGACGGCGTCGTCCACCGACGCCCCCTGTCCTCGATAGTGGTTGATCAGATCGATCAGCACAATCGCATTGGTCACCACCACACCGATCAACATCAACAAGCCGATCATGGCCGGAATACCGAGGGGGGTGTTGGTGATCAACAGCGCCCCAATGGCACCGGTCGCTGCGAACGGCACCGACACCAGCAGGATCAGCGGTTGGATCAGTGACTTGAACGTCGCCACCATGATCATGTACACGATCGCGATCGCCACGGCCATCGCCAGGAAGAGCTGGCCGAACGCTTCGTCCTGCTGCTGGGAGACACCGGCAATGTTGGCGCTCACCCCGCTGGGCAGTTCCAAGGTGGTCAGACCGTTCGTCAGATCCACCGTGGTCTGACCCAGGTTGTCGCCGGTCGGTGTGGCACTGACCGTGACGGCACGAGCACCGTCGATCCTGCTGATCGAGGCGGGCTGGTCGATCTCCTTGACCTTGGCCACCTGCTTCAACTTCAGCGGGTCGGCCACGATGTCGGTGATGTCCTTGGAGCGCTGTTGCAGATCCTCCTGCCGCTGCTGCTGCTCTCGCTGATCGACCTCCTGCTGCTCGGCGTCGGCGGCCTGCTCATCCATCTGATCGAGCTGCTCACGCAACTGGTCGACCTGCTCCTCCAGCTGGTCAACCTGGGCCTTCTTGGCCGCGCCGGGATCGGCCGGTGGCATCTGGCCGGGTGGCATCGGCGGCATCGCCGGGGCGTTGCGTGCCTCCTCGAGTTGGTCCAACATCTGCTGGAGCTGATCGGCCAGCTCGGCCCGCTGCTCCCGCATCGACTGCTTCTGCTTGTCGGCCTGCTCCTGGGCCTTCTGCTCCTGACGGTCGGCCTCGGCGTCCTGCTCGTCCTCGAGGTCGTCACTGGCCTTCTTCTGCGCGTCGGCCGTCTGCTTCTGGGTGACCGGCAGCTCCAGATTCTCCAGTTGGGCCTTCGTCTTCACCGGTGTACGGGAGCGCAGGGTGACGCTCTGGTCCCGGCCATCGATCTGGATGGTGCCCAGTTCGGTGCCGCGGAGCGCCTCGGTGACCGCCATCCCGATGGTCGCCTGGTTCATGCCGGCCTTGGCGGCCTTGTCCTCATCGATGTCGACCTGGAAGATCGTCTGCTGCTCGGCGAGGTCGCTGGTGACCTGCGTCAGACCGGGCTGGCCCGCCATCATGTCGACGACCTGTTGAGTGCCCTTGGTGACCGCAGCCTCGTCCTGGCCCTCCACCCGTACGGCAACGTCGTCGCCACCGGCGCCACCGCCAGCGAGCGAGACTTCGATCTCTCCGACGTCGTCGGGCAGCGGATCGAGCTGCTCGCGCAGGCGCTGCATGACCTCGTTGCCAGCGCTCTCAGGCACGAGGGTGATGGTGAAGGTGGCCTCGTTGGCGGACGCACCGGCGCCCATCATGTCCCCGCCGCCGATCGTCGTCTGGTACGTCTGCACCGAGGCATCGTTGGCCAGTACAGTCTCGACCTGCTTCGACGCCTTGTCCGTGGCTTCGAGGGTGGTGCCCTTGGGCAGGGTCTGGGTCACCTGCAGGCTCTCGTCGCCCTGATCGCCGATGAAGTCGGTCTTCAGGAACGAACTCATCCCCATCGTCAGCACGAACACCAGCAGGGCCGCCACGATGGTGATCACCGGATGGCGCAGGGTCCACCGCAGGACCGGCAGATAGCCACGCTGCATCGGCGTCTCGGCCGACTCGTGCGCGTCATGATCCTCCGGCAGCACGTTCTGGCTGCCCTGCTTGGCCCGAAAGGCGGCCGCCCGCTGATCCATGTCGAACTGGTCGAGCCCGCGACGCTCCCACTTGCCGCGCAGCTTGTCCTCCTTGGCCTGCAGGCGGGATTCGGTGCGCTGCGCCTCCAGGGCGTGGCGCTCGTGCTCCTTGGCGGCCAGCGCCTCGGCCTTCGCGTCCCGGGCGGCCTGCTTGTCCGGATTGACCGGACGACGCGAGGGTCGCATGAACCATGAGGCCAGCACCGGAACGATAGTCAGGGCCACCAGCAGCGACGCCATCAGGGCCACTCCCACCGTGACGGCAAACGGGCGGAACAGCTCGCCCACTTGCCCACCAACGAGCGCGATCGGCAGGAACACCGCGGCGGTGGTCAAGGTGGAGGCGGTGACCGCACCGGCGACCCCCTTCACCGCCTTGATGATCAACCGGGATTGCACCGGCCCCCCGGTGGCCTGGGGTCGTTTGATGTTCTCGATGACGACGATGGAGTCGTCGACGACTCGCCCGATGGCCACCGTGAGGGCCCCGAGGGTGAGCATGTTGAGCGAGTAACCGCCCAGCCACAGGCCGATCATCGCGATCAGCAGGGACAGCGGGATGGAGATGGCGGTGATCAACGTCGGCCGGACCGACCACAGGAACAACAGGATGACAATCACCGCCATCACCAGTCCCAGGATGCCCTCGGTGCTCAGATCCTTGATCGAGTCCTCGATGTAGGGCGCCTGGTCGAACAGCACGTCGAAGGTGGTGTTCTGGCCGATCTCGTCGGCCAGCGCCGGCAACAACTCCTTGACCTCATTGGCGACCGCGACGGTGTTGCCCTCGGTGGTCTTGCTGATGTTCAGGCTGAGCGAGGGGCGTCCGTTGACCCGCGAAACCCCGGTGGATTCGGCGGCCTGGTCCTTCACGTCGGCGACCTGGGACAGCTTTACCGGGCCGTCGGTCCCCTGCAGACGCAGATTGGCCAGGTCTTTGGCGTTGTTGAGGGTCTTGCCGACCTGCACATTGACCTGACGGGATCCCTCATCGAGACCACCGGCGGGGATCTGGGCCCCGTACGACTGGAAGATCTGGGAAATCTGGGACGGATCGACCTTGTACTTGTCGAGATCCTTCTGACGCAGGGTGACCACGACCTCGCGGACCTCCTGGCCGCTCACCTTGGCCTCGGACACGTCCGGCAGACCATTGAGCCTCGGCACCACCACGTCCTCGAGGGCCTGGGAAAGCTTGGCATTGTCCAGGTCCGAGGAGACCGCCATCGACAACACCGGGGTGGCGTCGACACTGAAGGTGGTGACCTTCGGCTCGACATCCTCCGGCAACTGCAAGGCGTCGACGGCCGACTCCAACTCACCCTTCATGTCATCGGACTTGATGCCGAAGTCCCACTGCACGGTCACCTGCGTCATCCCCGAGGCTGAGTTCGAGGACGTCTTAGTGACACCGGAGACCCCCCGCACGGAATCCTCGATGGGCTTGGTGACGTTGCGCTCGACCACCTCGGGGGAAGCACCCGGATAGCTGGCGGTGATGAATGCCTGCGGGAACTCCATGGACGGAATCAGTTCCTGCTTCAACGCAGAGGTCGCATAGACACCGGTGCCGATCACCAGCAGGCACAACAGGGTGATCACCGCGCGGTTGGCGAGGCTGAGACGGGTCAGGAAGCTCACTGGAGTCCTTCGGGAGGTGTGGACGTACGGGCTGGTCGTCGCTGACCGGTGGTGCGGATTCTGCTGTCGTACTTGCCGGGCCGTGCAGGGGATGTCCCACCGGATTCACCGGTGGTGACCCTGAGTGGTCCCCAAGGGGACACCAGCGAGACCTCGGTCCGAACATCCCCCATCGTGCCCGGCCTGCGATGCCATCTCGAGTGGTGCCCCACATCGATCCGCATGCCTCACGCCCGACTCAGCGGTGACAGATGTCACGGTCCCCCGTGGTCGCAAGCGCTCACACTGTAGAGCGTGCCCTGCCGGGCTCCAACTCTCCCCAGGAGCAGGGTTAGGCTGATCGTCCAAGCCATCAATGAGGAGGCCGTACGCCGTGAGTGACGACGCTCTGTCCAATCTGTTGTCCGAGGAACGCCGGTTCGCGCCGCCCGAGGAACTGGCCGCCAACGCGAACGTGACGGAGGAGACCTTTGCCGAGGCCGACGCCGACCGTGACGCTTTCTGGGCCAGGCAGGCCGAGCGGCTCGCCTGGGAGACCCAGCCGACCGAGGTCGTCGACTGGTCCAATCCTCCCTTTGCGAAGTGGTATGCCGACGGCACACTCAATGCCGCGTACAACTGCCTTGATCGACATGTCGAGGCCGGCGATGGCGACAAGGTGGCGTTCCACTTCGAGGGCGAGCCGGGCGACTCCCGTGCCATCACCTACGCCGAGTTGACCAAGGAGGTGTGCCAGGCCGCCAACGCGCTCACCGAGCTCGGGGTGGAAGCCGGCGATCGGGTGGCGATCTATCTGCCGATGATTCCCGAGGCCGTCGTGTCCATCCTGGCGTGTGCCCGGCTGGGCGCCCCGCACGTGGTCGTCTTCGGCGGGTTCTCCGCCGACGCACTGGCCACCCGCATCCACGACTGCGAGGTCGAGGTCGTGATCACCGCCGACGGCGGCTATCGTCGCGGCTCCGCCTCTGCCCTCAAGCCGGCCGTGGACGAGGCGCTGACAACGTGTCCCGAGGTCAAGAAGGTGCTGGTGATCAAGCGCACCGGCCAGGACACCGAGATGGTCGAGGGTCGCGACGTCTGGTGGGACGACACGGTCGCCACGGCGTCGAGCGAACACACCCCACAGGCGTTCCCGGCCGAGCATCCGTTGTACGTGATGTACACCTCGGGCTCGACCGGCAAGCCGAAGGGCATCCTGCACACCACCGGCGGCTACCTGGTGGGGACCGCGTACACCCACTGGGCGACCTTCGATCTCAAGGACGACGACGTCTTCTGGACCGCCGCCGACATCGGCTGGGTCACCGGCCACACCTACCTCGTCTACGGTCCGCTCGCCAACGGCGCCACCTCGGTGATGTACGAGGGCACCCCGGACACCCCACATCAGGGCCGCTGGTGGGAGATCATCGAGAAATACAAGGTCTCCATCCTGTACGCCGCCCCGACCGCGATCCGTACCTTCATGAAGTGGGGCGCAGAGATCCCGGCCAAGTTCGACCTGTCCTCGCTGCGCGTGCTGGGGTCGGTCGGTGAGCCGATCAATCCCGAGGCGTACGTCTGGTACCGCACGAACATTGGTGGCGACAAGACGCCGGTGGTCGACACCTGGTGGCAGACCGAGACCGGTATGCACATGATCAGCCCGATGCCCGGCGTGGCCAACGGCAAGCCCGGTGCGGCCATGCGCCCGGTGCCCGGCGTGGTCGTCGACGTCGTCGATGAGGAGGGCCGTTCGGTGGAGAACGGTCACGGCGGCTACCTGGTGATCCGTGAGCCGTGGCCGGCGATGCTGCGCACCCTGTGGGGTGACGACGAGCGGTTCAAGGACACCTACTGGTCGCGCTTCGAAGGTATGTACTTCGCCGGCGACGGCGCCAAGAAGGACGAGGACGGCGACATCTGGCTGCTCGGCCGGGTCGACGATGTGATGAACGTGTCGGGTCACCGGATGTCGACCACCGAGATCGAGTCCGCCCTGGTCTCGCACCCGCGCGTCGCCGAGGCGGCGGTCGTCGGTGCGACCGACGAGACGACCGGTCAGGCCATCGTGGCCTTCGTGATCCTCCGCAGCACCAACATTGCAACCGAGGAGGGCGCCGACATCGTCGCCGACCTGCGCAACCATGTCGCCAAGGAGATCGGTCCGATCGCCAAGCCACGACAGATCATGGTCGTCGAGGAACTGCCCAAGACTCGCTCGGGCAAAATCATGCGACGGCTGCTCCGCGACATCGCCGAAAACCGCGAAGTGGGTGACGTCACCACCCTGCAGGACGACTCGGTGATGAACCTGATCAAGGACAACATGGCCACCAGCAAGGAGGACTGAGGGGACTCCTTGGCCGTCGAGCAAACGAGCACCCCACCAGGTCGTTGAGCAAGCGAGGAACGAGTGCGTCGAAGCACCCCAACGTGGAGGTGTCGACGCGCTCAGTTCGTCGCGTCGAAGCCTCGGAACCTCAGCGGGACTGTTGCGCGATTCGATCCAGGATGGGGGCCAGCGCGTTCAGCAGCGGGCCGAGATCCTCGGCTCCGGTGCTGGTCTCCAGCTCGCCGATCTCGACACCGACGATCATGTTCGCGGCGACTGCTGTGGCGGCCTCGTGGAGGTCGTCGAGGGAGAGACCACCGGGAACATGGTAGTCGGTGGGCACGATGCCGGGTTCGAGAACATCGCAGTCGATGTGGATGTAGACCGGACGCCCGGCGATGGCCTGGCCCAGTCGATCGGCGAATCCCGGTCCCGACGCAACGAGCGTGAGGTCGGTGCTGTCGATGAGTTCGAGGACATGCGCCTCAGCCTAGTTGCCATCCTGGTGTTGCTCCGATCCCGGTCGGAATGTTCGGCGACGTGGCCCTGTTGGAGGCAGCATGACCACAAGCACTCGAATCGTCCTGGCGTCACGTCCCCACGGGGCACCGACGGCGGAGAACTTCCGCACCGAGACCACCGAACTCCGCACTCCCTCCGCCGGTGAGGTGTTGCTGCAGACCCTCGACCTCTCGCTCGACCCGTACATGCGCGGCATGATGAGCGAGGCCGAGTCGTACACCTCGCCGATCGAACTGGGCCAGACCATCGTCGGCGGTACGGTTTCCCGCGTGCTGGAGAGCGCCGATCCGGCGTTCGGCAAGGGCGATCTGGTTCTCGGGTACGCCGGCTGGCAGACCCACTCGGTGGAGTCGGCGAAGAACCTGCTCCCCATCTCGGCCACTCACATCCTGGACAAGGGACTCCCCCGCTCGGCAGCCCTCGGCGTGCTCGGCATGCCGGGCTTCACCGCCTGGTCCGGGCTGGAGAACATCGGCAAGCCACAAGCCGGCGAGACCGTCGTGGTGGCGGCCGCGACCGGACCGGTGGGCTCGATGGTGGGTCAGATCGCCAAGCTCCGTGGAGCCCGTCCGGTCGGGATCGCCGGTGGCCCGGAAAAGGTGGCCCACCTGCGCGAGTTGGGCTTCGATGCGGCCATCGACCACCGCGCCGACGACTTCGTCGATCAGCTGACCGGCGCCACGCCCGACGGCATCGACGTCTACTTCGAGAACGTCGGCGGTAAGGTGTGGGATGCGGTGCTGCCGCGGCTCAACACGTACGCGCGGGTGCCGGTCTGCGGACTGGTCGCCAACTACAACAGCACCTCCCTGCCGGACGGACCGGATCGGTCGCCGGCCCTGCTGGGGCGGATCCTTGCGCGGAGCCTGACGATCCGCGGCTTCATCCAACGCGAGTTCGCCCCGACCCAGACCGCAGCCTTCCTGGCCGAGATCGCCCCGTTGGTCGCCGACGGCACGATCTCCTACCGCGAGGACGTCACCGACGGCTTGGACAACGCCGTCGAGGCATTCACCGGGCTGCTCGAGGGTCGCAACTTCGGCAAGGTGATCGTGCGCGTGGCCGACTGACTGCCGCACAACCACTAGACTGACCACGGCCCGCGGGCCACGGGTGCGCCGGGAAGTCTGGTCGGCAAGTGCAGCCACCGACCCCGAAGGACGCGATGACCTCGAAGCACAACCGCCGCCGGATCACCCTCTTCTCCCCCGGCGACAACCAGGACACCTTGGCGATCGCCGATGTCCTGCGCTCGGAAACCGTCGGCGGTGTGCTGATGCTCGTGGCCGCAATCACCGCGCTGCTGTGGGCCAATCTGGGCACCGTCTCGTACGAGGCCGTCCGCGGCATTGAACTCGGCCCGATGAGCCTCGAGCACTGGGCCTCGGACGGACTGTTGACCATCTTCTTCTTCGTGGCTGGTCTGGAGCTCAAACGGGAGTTCGTCGCCGGCTCGCTCGCCAGACCCCGTCAGGCACTGGTGCCGATCGCGGCCGCACTGTGCGGCATGGGCGTCCCCGCCCTGATCTATCTGGTGATCAATGTGGCCACGCCCGGTGGCCTCGCGCAGGGCTGGGCGATTCCGATGGCAACCGACATCGCCTTCGCACTGGCCGTCCTCGCGGTCGCGGCACCCAAACTGCCGGCCAGCCTCCGGGCCTTCCTGCTCACGCTCGCCATCGTTGACGACCTTGGGGCGATCCTGGTGATCGCGGTGGTGTTCACCGCCTCGGTGAACTGGATCAGCCTGGCGATCGCCGCCGTCTGCGCGCTGATCTGGGGACTCCTGCAATGGAAGCGGATCGACAAGTGGTGGCTGCACCTCCCCCTGTTCGTTGCCTGCTGGTGGTTCATGTACGACTCCGGCGTGCATGCCACGATCGCCGGTGTCCTGCTCGGCCTGCTGACCCGCACCTCCGCCCATGAAGGCAATGACCCGGTGGACCGGTGGGAACACTTCTGGCGGCCAGTCTCTGCCGGGTTCGCCGTGCCGGTGTTCGCCCTCTTCGCCGCAGGGGTGACGGTCAGCCCGAGCGCACTGCTGGAGGTCTTCACCCAGCCCGCGCCACTGGGCATCATCCTGGGACTGGTCATCGGCAAGGTGATCGGCGTCACCGGTGGCGCCTGGCTCACCGCCAAGATCACCGGCGCAGAGTTGCACGGCGGACTCACCTGGCGCGAGGTGATGTCGGTCGGTGTGCTGGCCGGGATCGGCTTCACCGTTGCGTTGCTGGTGGCCGATCTGGCCTTCGCCGGCGATCCGGTCGAGGCCGATCGGGCCAAGGCTGCCGTCCTGGTGGCCTCCCTCATCGCAGCCTGCGTGGCCATGATCAGCCTCCGCTTCCGCACCCGGGCCCGCGCCCGACGGGGCACGTTGGCACAGTGATCGCCGATACCACTAGGCTCAGCCCTGACCAACACCGCCGGGGACTCGCCCCGGAACGGAAGGAGAGCGCGATGGCTGGCCAACGTGAAGTGGGCGACCTCGTCAAGGACATCAGCGAAGACGTGAAGGTGATGGTGCGCGGCGAGATCGAACTCGCCAAGGCCGAGCTGATTCCGCCGGCGAAGAACGCCGGGATCGGTGCCGGCATGTTCGCCGGAGCCGGTGTGCTCGCCCTGTACGCCCTGGGCATCCTCCTGATCGGCGGCGCGCTGGCTCTGGCCCTGGTTCTCCCTGCCTGGGCGGCCTTCCTGATCGTCGGTGGCGTCATGCTGGTGATCTGCGGCATTCTCGCGCTGATCGGCAAGGCCTCGATGAGCAAGGCAAAGTTCTCCACCGACCAGACCGTCGCCGAGGCCACCGCGACGGTGAACGCGGTCAAGGGTGCCGCCTCACGGGCGGCCAGCGCCGCCAAGACCCCGGCCATCTCGCGCACCAAGGACTGACCACGAGTTCTGCGGCATCTCTCGGCCGTCGCTGGCGCCACGGCTGGGTCGTCCCAGCCTGCCTGGCCTGCGCCTTTGTCAGTGGCGGCGCGGTCGCCGTCCAGTCCCGCATCAACGGCGAGTTGGCGCGCCGCGGCGATGACGGCTATCTGGCGGCGCTGATCTCGTTCGGATCCGGGTTGGTGATCATCGCCGTCGCCACCGCCCTGCTGCCCAGCGGTCGTCGCGGCGCCCGCGCCGTGATCACGGCCCTGCGTACGCACAGCCATCCATGGTGGCTGTTCGTCGGCGGAGCCTGCGGTGCCCTGCTCGTGCTCTCCCAGGGGTTGGCGGTCACCCTGCTGGGGGTGGCCCTGTTCACCGTTGCCGTGGTCGCCGGCCAGACCCTCAGCGGCTTGCTGATCGATCGGCGAGGGCTGGGATCCATGCCCGGTCAGCGCTTGACCGGCCACCGGATCGCCGGCACCGGACTGGCTGTCGTCGCGGTGGTGCTGGCGATGTCGGCGAACCTCGACACCGACGTGCCGTGGTGGTTGTTGATCATGCCGTTCGTCGCCGGTCTCGGGATCGCCTTCCAGCAGGCCGTCAACGGGCAGGTCCGCCAGCTCAGCAGTGTTGCCGCGGCCAGTCTCGGCAACTTCGTGGTGGGTACGGTCGTTCTCTCCCTGGCGTTCGGCGTGCACACCGTCCTGGCCGGGCCTCCCAAACCGCTGCCGAGCGAGCCATGGCTGTACGTCGGCGGGGCGATCGGGTTGCTGTTCATCGCCGTGAATGCGGCCATCGTGAAGTTCACCGGTGTCCTGTTGCTGGGGCTGACGAGCCTCGCTGGTCAGTTGTGCGCCTCGGTCGTGCTCGATCTCGTCGCAGCAGCTCCGGGACACGTGCTGCAGCCGACGACGGTGATCGGCGCCGCCCTCACCCTGGTCGCGGTGATGATCATCGCTTCGCCGAAAGGGCTGTTCAGCCGCCGTTGAGCTTCGCGGTCAGGTCGGCGATTTCCCGATCGAGATTGGCCCTGGCCTGCGTACGCAAGGCCCTGCCGCGTTCGGTGTGGAACAGCTCTTCGGCACGCAGCGCGGTGAGCACCGTCAGCCGCCCAGCAGTGAACGCGTCGTCGGCCACGGCCGCGTACTCTGCCCGCACTTGGGCGACATAGTTGTCGTACGCGGCGGGAGCACTGGCCAGGATGGCCAGATCGGCGTCACACAACAGGGCACCGGATCGATCATCGGGTCGAGGGCGATGATCGGCGGTGACCATGATCAGTCGGGCCACCTCGTCGGGGCGCTGGACGAGTCCGTCGAGTGCGTTGGCAGCGAGTGCGGCCGAGGCGGACTCGTTGTCGGGCGCACCGATCACGTACACCGCATCGTGGAACCAGGCCGCCAGGCGCACCTCGGTGAGCTCCCGTTCGTTGATCATGGTCAGCTCGTTGATCATGGCGAGCACGTGGGCCAGATGCTCAGTGGTGTGGTAGTGGCGGTGCGGCTCGGACCATCGGCGCAGCACATCCCTGCCGAGCTCGGGCTGGCCGGGCAGCAGGGTGTCCCACCGTGCAGGCAGGTCGTCGCTGGTGATCGCCGTGCCCGGTTCAGTGATCATCGGCCCGGCCTCGCCCGGCGTGATCGGTGCGATAGCGCGCGGGTATGTCGGCGTACCGATCGGAATCCCAGGCCCGGCCCCAGCCGGCCATCTCCAGCACTCCGTCGAGGATGTGTGCGGTCAGGCCCCAGATCATGATCGGTTCGTCGGGGGCGTCGGGATCGTCGACCAGGAAGGCCGGTCCGCGATAGCCGCTGCCGATCCGGACGGTGACCCGCTGCCGAGGATCGACGAGTCGTGCCACGGGCACCCGGATCACGCGCGCCACCTCGCCGGGGTCGGCGGACGACACCGGCACCGGTGTGTGCCACCAACCCACCACGGCCACCACGTCGAATCCGCTGACCGCGACATGCGCTCCGGGGAGGCGTCCCATGATCGAGACGCCAGCAACGTCGAGGCCGATCTCCTCCTCGCCCTCCCGCAGGGCGGCCGCCTCGTACGAGGGGTCGGTGTCGTCCACCCCTCCACCAGGGAAGGCCATCTGACCGGGATGGTTGCGCAGGGTCGCCGCCCGCTCGACGAAGACGATCTCCGGTCCGGTCCCGGCGATCTCGATCAGCACGAGCACTGCCGCCGCACGGCCACCCTGGGCTGGCCGCTGGGCCACCACCCGTGCCGTGGCGGTCGGATCGGCGAGGCCCCGTGCGAGTGGGGTCAGCGCCGTCGGCAGGGCACCCGTTGCCGAAACCGAAGGGCTCATCCAGCGACTCCCAGCCGCTCGTTGATCATGGACCGCAACTGATCCGAGGAGGTGATCACTCCGGGGTGCTTGTAGACGATGCGACCCTCGGCATCCACCAGGACCGTCATCGGTGGGCCCACCATCCCCAGCGGCGCCTGGACGACCCTGGCGTCATCGGCGACCTGGGGATACTTCCAGCCGGCATCGCCGGCGAAAGCGATGGCCCGTTCGGCCTGCGGGTCGGCGAAGTCGACGCCGAGGAACGCCACCCGGTCGGTCAATTCTGCCGATACCTCGGCAAGATACGGCGCCTCGGTTCGGCAGGGTCCGCACCACTGAGCCCAGACGTTGATCACCATCGGTGTGCCGCGCAGACCGGCCAGCCGGACCGGTGTCCCGCCACCCAGGCAGGGCAGGGTGACGTCGGGCAATCCGTCGGCGATGGCCGGTACGTCGGGGGCACCGGCCGTGCAGTCGGGCATCCCGGCGGCCTTCTTCTGACGGGTCAGATCCGGATCGTCGGTCGGGAAGCTGGGGGCACTGGGTGCCGCGGTCGGCTCGGTCGACGACCTGCGGGTGACCGGCGACTGTTCCTGACAGGCAGCCAGCATGCCCAGCACCAGCAGGCAGGCGAGCAGTCGCCCCACCCGAGTCATCCGCGCGGTTCCCGTACGAGCTTGGCCGCCTTGGCCGGATCGGTGGGCCCTTCCCCGTACGAGGGACACAGCGCGGCCAGCGGGCAGGCACCACAGGCGGGGTTGCGGGCGTGACAGCGGCGGCGCCCATGCCAGATCACGTTGTGGCACAACTGCACCCAGTCGGTCTTGGGGAACAGCGCCTCGATCTCGGGCTCCACCTTCACCGGGTCGGTCTGATCGGTCCACCCGAACCGCCGAACCAGCCGGCCGAAGTGCGTGTCGACGGTCAGTCCGGGCACCCCGAAGGCGTTGCCCAGCACGACATTGGCGGTCTTGCGGCCCACCCCGGGCAGGGTGACCATCTCGGCGAGCGTGCCGGGCACCTCACCGCCGAAGTCGTCACAGATGGTTGTGGACAACTTGATCACCGACGCGGTCTTGGCGCGGAAGAAGCCGGTGGGTTTGATGATCTCCTCCACCGCAGCCGGATCGGCCTCGGACATCGTGCCGGGGTCGGGATAGCTGGCGAACAGCACGGGGGTGACCAGGTTCACCCGCTTGTCGGTGGACTGGGCCGACAGCACGGTGGCGACCAGCAGCTCGTACGGGGAGGTGAAGTCCAACTCGCACCTGGCATCGGGGTAGGTCTCGGCCAGCATCCGGTTCATCCGCCGCGCCCGCCGCACCAGGGCCGTGCGTGATTCGGCATCGGCCCGAACGCCGGGACCGGACTCGCCGCGATCGAGGGTCATGGGCTCAGCCTATGTCCCGGCTCCGACGACTCGGGCACCGCTCGTGGGTCGCCGATGGACGGACCGCCGGAAGCTGCACGGGTTGTCAGCGGTAGCCTAGGTATGTTGATCACCAAACTTGAGCAGAATCCGACTGATGAGGAGATGACCGCGTGGACCCCGATGTGTTGCGACAGGCCCCGCTCTTCAAGCGGTTGGAGACCGAAGCCGCCGCCGCACTGGCCGCAGCCATGTCCAGCATCCACCTCGACCGG
>JAKDKP010000438.1 GCA_030453285.1 Propionibacteriales bacterium | reverse complement strand
CGATCTTCCTCACCCTGCGCGACAAACTGGGCGAGGTGTCGGTCTCGGTGACGATCTCACCGTTGGCCCTGGATGCCGCCGGGCCGATCACCGAGGGCGCGACCGTGGTGGCCAGGCTACGACCGACGTACTGGACCCCCACCGGCCGGTTGTCCTTCCATTGCGAGGAAATCCGGGCCGTCGGCGAGGGGATGCTGTTGGCCCGGCTTGAGCAGACCAAGCGGATGCTGCAGGCCGAGGGACTGTTTGATCAACGGTTGAAGAAGTCGTTGCCGTTCCTGCCTGCGGGTGTTGGTCTGGTCACCGCCGCCGACTCGGCGGCGGAACGCGATGTGATCGAGAACGCTCGTCGTCGTTGGCCGGCGGTGCCGATCGTCACCGCCCATGCCCTGGTGCAGGGGGCACAGGCGGTGGAGCAGTTGATCACTGCGATCCGCCGGCTGGACAAGGATCCATGGGTGGACGTGATCATCGTCGCCCGTGGCGGCGGTTCGCTGGAGGACCTGTTGCCGTTCTCCGACGAGGCACTGGTGCGTGCCGTGCATGCCTGCCGTACGCCGGTGGTCAGTGCGATCGGCCACGAGCCCGACTCCCCCATCCTCGACCTGGTGGCCGATCACCGCGCCTCCACCCCGACTGATGCGGCCAAACACGTGGTGCCCGACGTGACGGAGGAACGGCACCGCGTCGAGCAGGCACGCCAGCGTCTCCACCGGGCCATCGACGTACGGCTTCGGCGTGAGTCCGAATCCTTGGCCGCCCTGCGGTCGCGCCCAGTGATGGCCGATCCGACCGCCACCATCGACATACACGCCGACAAGATCAGCCAACTGCGCGACCGGACCTGGCGCACCATGTCGCACAAGATCAACAGCGACGGCGCCCACGTCGAGCAACTGCTGGCCAGGGTCCGCGCCATGTCACCGCGCGCGACCCTGCAGCGCGGCTACTCGCTGGTCCTCGACGGCGAAGGCCATGCAGTGAACTCGGTGGCCGACCTCGATCCCGGTGATGACCTGTTGATGTACGTCGCCGACGGCCAGGTCGTGGTCGAGGTCACCGACGTCCGACCGTCCGACCAAGCCGATCATGATCGTGAAGGAGCCCAGCCATGAACGCATCCTCGTCCCCCGACGAGCAGAAACTCAACTACGAGCAAGCCCGCGAAGAACTCGTCGCCGTTGTCCAGAAGCTCGAGGCCGGTGCTCCGTTGGAGGAGTCGCTGGCCCTGTGGGAGCGAGGCGAGCGGCTGGCCGGCATCTGCCAGGAGCGGCTCGACGGCGCCAAGGAGCGCGTGGCGGCGGCTCGTCGTACGGCCGAGGACGAGGAGCCGGACGCCGCCGAGACGTGAAGCCGGAGTTGATCAACAGCGGTGATCAAGCGGGCGGGGACCGGCCTGGATCGCCGCCAGTCGATCTGTGTACGGGGACTCCCCCAGCAGCCCCAGGATCCCCTCGCCGGCCAGCCGTTGCCAGGTAGGTCGCCGCAGCACCATCAGGTGTCCGGCCCCGGTGATGAGATACCGGACGACCGGCGTGCCTGCCGCGTGCAGCCGTCCGGCCACGGCGCGACTGTCGGAGGGAGGGGTGACTGCGTCGGCGCTCCCTTGGATGATCACCGTCGGCACTCCGGCCAGGCCGGACCCGTCGACCGGATCGGGCCACCACGGCGCCAACGCGACTGCCCCCGCCGCGCCGGCTTCATCGGCGATCCGACCGATCACGCGTCCGCCCAGGGAGTAGCCGATCAGGAGCAGCGGGACGTCCGGCCAGCGACGCCGGATGGCGCCGACGGTCCGTCGTGCATCGTCGAGGGCCGGCAATTCGGGATCGTTCCAACCTCGGACGCTGTTGATCACCGGGGCCAGCGCGATCTCGTACGGTCGAAGTCTGTGGCGCAGCAGGTCGATCAGCAGTTGGTTCCACCACACCGGCGGATACCACGGTCCGACCCGCTGCCAGCCGATCGGACGGCCTCCGTGACAGGAGACCACGACCGCGCGAGGCGTTGACATCGGCCAGCTCAGGAGTCGGACAGGGTGCCGGCGAACGCTTCCAGCGCCTCGTACGGGGCGTCGCCGACGACGATGGTGGTCACGGGGTCGGTGCGCTGAACGAGCGACCGGGTCCGACCGTCCTCGGAGACCTGCCGCTCCCACTGCGTTCCGCTGACGGTTGCGCTCCCTTCGGGCACGGGATCACGCCCGACGTCGGCGATGAACGGTCCGGGGGCGGCGTCGGACTGCTCGACCGCCAGATAGGTCTGTTGGGGATCCAGCCACCCCAGCAACCAACGATTGGCGCTCGCACCCTTGGCCTTGCTCTCCCAGGTGACCCGCGTCGGCACCCAGCCTTCGGGCAGATTGGTCGGAGCCAAGACGGGGTACGGCGCCTCGGCGCGGGCACTGGTCAGCACGGGCTGCCAGTTCACGGATTCGACCGGAGGGGCCGCGGGGGTACGGGTGAAGAACAAAGTGATCAACACCAGTGGGATCAACAGCACGACCATGGAGCGCACCATGTCGCCCGGAGTCGATTGCCGCTTCTGCTTCGCCACTCCGCCATTCTGGACCGTGCGTCGGCCGATCGCGAATCAGCACCCCACCGGCGGGCGGACCGCTGTGATGCTGGAATGGAGGCATGCCCAACTCCTTGCTGACACCGTCCACCCTGCCGTTCTCCCTGCCGGACTACGCCGCGATCACCGACGCGCACGTGCGCGAGGCCCTGGAGGCCGGGCTGACCGAGCATCTGGCCGAACTCGACGCACTGGCCGCCGACACCGCACCGGCGACGGTGGAGAACGTGTTGCACGCGTGGGAGCGCAGTGGAGCGACGCTGGATCGTACGTTGTCGGCGTTCTGGGTGGCCCGCTCGGCCGACACGAATCCCGAACGGGACGCGATCATGGCGGAGTTCTCTCCCCGGTTGGCCGCGCACTCCGACGCGATCCTGCTGAACCGTGGCCTGTACGACCGGTTGCGGGCGCTGGCCGATCGTGCCGAGGCCGGTGAGGTGACCCTTGATCAGCAGGACGCGTTCAATCTCTCTGAGCGGCTGCGGGGCTACGAACGTGGCGGCATCACCCTGGGTGAGCAAGATCAACAGCGGTTGCGCGAACTGAATGGCGAGCTGGCGACCCTGTCGAACCAGGTGGAACAGCGCATCTCCGACGGGCGCAACGCGGCCGGGGTGCACGTCACCGATGAGGCCCGGTTGGCCGGTTTGACCGCGGATGAGAAGGCGGCGTTGGCTGCGGCCGCAGCCCA
>JAKDKP010000437.1 GCA_030453285.1 Propionibacteriales bacterium | reverse complement strand
GTGGACGCTGCCGTCGACACCGAGCTGGAGGTGCAGATCCATCGCACCTCGAAGCCACAGAACTATCTGCCCGCCGAGCTCGTCACCCGGACGAGCACCACCGTGCTCGCCGGAGAGAAGCAGTGGGTCGAGTTCGATCTGGAGTTCGAGGCCGACAACGCCGAGAACGTCTTCGTGGTGATCAAGGCCAACGCCGATGTGGTGCTGCATCGCTCCGAATCCACCGAACCGGGCCTGATCTTCTTCCGCCATCGGCTCCCGGCCGAGGATGAGAAGTGGACCGAACAGTTCCGCGAATGGAAGCTCACCCTGCAGGAACAGGCCGTCTGCTTGCGCGTTCGATCCGACACCGAGGCGTACGCAGTCGACCAGGTCATCGGCGGGTACGCGCGCCCGTACGGCGGCCCGAACATGTGGGTCAGCGAGCCCCTGGTCAACGACCCTGCCCCCTGGGTGGAACTGCGCTGGGACGAGGCGGTCAGTCTGGCCGAGGTCGTGCTGATCATGGATGACTCGCTCGACATCGATCTGATCAACCTGCATCATCACCGCACCCCGTACGAGGCGATGCCGGGCCTGCTGCGGGACTATGTGGTGCAGGTGGAGATCGACCGAACCTGGCAGCAGGTGGCCGAGGTCACCGCCAATCGCCATCGTCGCCGCGTGCACCCGCTCGATCAGCCGACTGAGGCCACCGCTGTTCGCCTGGTGGTGAACGCGACCAATGGCGCACCCCACGCACACCTGGTGTCACTACGCGCCTACTGAGGTGATCGGCTCACCGAGTGCCTAGGGTGGAGCCCATGACAACCGGTGCGCTGGGCGAGGTGGTCGACCTGTTGGCGTGTCCCCACTGCCGTCAGCCGATGCACCTCGACGACCGCGTCCTGGGCTGTACGGGACCGCACCGCTTCGACCTGGCGAAGCAGGGGTACGTGAACCTGCTCGGCGGCCGGGCCCCCCGCAACGCCGACACCGCCGAGATGGTCGCGGCCCGCGAACGGTTCCTCGGCGCCGGGCACTATCTGCCGTTGCGCGACGCGCTGGCCACCCTGATCCCGTCGGGAACCGTGCTGGACGCCGGATCGGGCCCCGGCTGGTATGCCGCCGGACTGACCGAGAAGGCCCGCGGTCTGGCCCTGGACGTGTCGGCGGCAGCGGCTCGGCGCGCGGCCGGGGCGCATCCGCACATCGGTGCCCTGGTGGCCGACACCTGGGGCCCGCTGCCGGTCGCCGACGGCATGATCAACACCGTGCTGACGGTCTTCGCGCCGCGCAATCATGCCGAGTTCGCCCGGGTGCTCTCCCCCGGCGGTCGACTCCTCGTGGTCACCCCGGCGGTGGACCACCTGGCCGAGGCCACCGACGCGTTGGGGCTGATCGGGATGGACCCTGAGAAGGAGGACCGGCTGCACGCCGGCGCCGCCGAGCACTTCACCGCTGTCTCGCGCGACACCGTACGGTGCACGATGCAGCTCACCGTTGGGGAGCTGGCCGACCTGGTCGGAATGGGGCCGAATGCCTTCCACCGTGGCGATCCCGAACCAATCGCGGTCCCCGAGCGGATCACCGCCTCCTTCGTGATCACCCGCTTCATGACGCACTGAAGCCGAGGTTGCCCTGCTCGCCGTCGAGTGGTCAGTGGGAGGCCAGTCGAAGGCGCAGAGCAGCGCTCCGAGTGACCCCTCGGTGTCCCGAGAGGCCTGTCGGACTGGGCTCAGTTGGTGCGGTCGCCCCATTGGGTGGCGTACAGATCGGCGTACGGACCGCCCTGGCTGATCAGCGCGTCGTGGGTGCCGCGTTCGACGATCCGCCCGGCCGAAACCACCAAGATCTGGTCGGCGTCGCGCACGGTGGAGAGCCGGTGGGCGATCACGATGCTGGTTCGCCCCGCCATCGCGACGTCCAGGGCACGTTGGACGGCGGCCTCGGACTCGGAGTCGAGATGTGCGGTCGCCTCGTCCAGGACGACGATCGGGGGCGCCTTCAGCAGCATTCTGGCGATGGCCAGGCGTTGCCGCTCCCCTCCCGAGAGTCGATAACCCCGGTCCCCCACCAGGGTGTCGAGACCGTCGGGAAGGGCCGCCACCAGCGAGGCGATCTGGGCCGCCTCCAGGGCGGCGGTGATCTCCTCGTCGGTGGCGTCCGGCCGGGCCAGGGCCAGGTTCTGCCGGATGGTGTCGTGGAACATGTGGGCGTCCTGGGTGACGTAGCCGACGCAGGACTGCAAGGAGGCGAGGTCGACGTCTCGTACGTCATCGCCGCCCACGCGTACGGTGCCCGCGGTCGCGTCGTACAACCGAGCGATCAGGTGTGTGATCGTCGTCTTGCCCGAACCCGAGGGTCCCACCAGGGCCACGGTCTGACCGGGCGCAGCAGTGAAGCTGATGTCGTGCAGCACCGGCTGGTTGGGCCGGGAGCTGGCCACCGCCACCGCCTCGAGGCTGGCCAGGGACACCTCGTCGGCGCGTGGGTAGGTGAAGTCGACCCCAGAGAACTCGATCGACGCGGTCCCCGACACCGGCGGGGCGTCCGGGCGACTTCTGATCATGGGTTGGAGATCGAGCACCTCGAAGACCCGCTCAAAGCTGATCAAGGCGCTCATCACGTCGACCCGCAGGTTGGTGAGCTGGGTGAGCGGACTGTAGAGACGGGTGAGCAACCCGGCCAGCGCAGTGAGCGTACCGACGGTCATCGCCCCGTCAATGCTGAGCAGGCCACCGACCCCGTACACCAGAGCGGTAGCGAGCGCCGCCAGCAGGGTCAGGGCAGTCATCAGGAACCGACCGTTGAGGGCGATGCGCACCGAGGTGTCCCGGACGGCACCGGCCTTGGCGGCGAACTGATCATGCTCGGTGACTGAGCGGCCAAACAGTTTCACCAGCAGCGCCCCGCTGACGCTGAACCGCTCGGTCATCGAGGCCGACATGTCGGCATTGAGCTGCATCTGTTCGCGGGTCAGGTCGGCCAGCTTGCCGCCGACGATGCGGGCCGGGATCAGGAACAGCGGCAGCATGATCAACGCAGCCAAGGTGAGCTGCCAACTGAGCACGATCATCGCGGCCAGCACGAGCGCCAGCCCGATCACGTTCGACACCAAGCTGGACAAGGTGGTGGTGAATGCCTGCTGCGCCCCGATCACGTCGGAATTCAGTCGGCTGACCAGCTTGCCGGTCTGGGCACGGGTGAAGAAGGCCAACGGCATCTGCAGCACATGATCGAAGACCTGTGTACGCAGGTCGTAGATCAGTCCCTCACCGATCCTGGAGGACCACCA
>JAKDKP010000436.1 GCA_030453285.1 Propionibacteriales bacterium | reverse complement strand
CCGGGTCCGCAAGCAGGAGGAGAGGGCCGCCGGGGTCGCTGACCAGCTCAACAAGGTGCCCGGGGAGGGCGATACCGAGACCCACATCGCGTTCCGGGCCTACTCCAGCCATGATCTTGAAGCAGCCTTCTCCCTCGGCGGTTGATCATGGCCAGGAGTTGATCATGGACAGTGTGCACCCGCCGCTCGACTCCGAGGAGGAGAGCCGACCGCGCCCGGCTCTCGCCGATCCCTTGACCACGTCCTCGGCCCGGCGCCGGCCGAAGATCCCGACCGTTGCCCTGATGGTCGCCGTCTCGGTGGTGTGGTTGACCGCGCTCGTCCTGCTGGTGGTGTACGCGTTGTCCTGGGGCAGCGCGCCGATGGAGCCCGTATCCATTCGCTGACCGGCGGCCCCGCATCAGCCGCCCGGCGCGTCAGCCGATCGCGACGCGACCCATGACGGCCAGCAGGCACACCACGGCGATCCCGGCCAGACCGAGGCCCTGGATCAGGTTGCGGCGTTCTCGGGGTGCCCAGGCCAGCACCATGCCCGCGGCACCGCCACCGAGCACACCACCGAGCTGGACCAACCAGTAGAACGAGCCCATCCCGACGATGAAGCTGAAGCCGACCATCAGGGCCAGCATCAACAGATCTCCGCGGATGTCGGCGCCGCGACGCAACTTGAGGGCCGCGTACGCCGCGATCAGGCCAAGGATGCTGGCGGTGGCTCCTGGCACGACGCCGCCGTCCGGGGCGATCAGGAAGAAAAGGGTGCCGCCGACCAGGGTCGCCGCACCGAGAATGCCGAGATAGCGCCAGGTGCCGACCTCGGGTTCCAGACCACGCCCGATCATCACCATGATCAGCACATGGATGACGAGGTTCAAGAAGCCGCCAACGGTCAGCCCGAAGGTGAGCAGTCGCCAGAACTGGCCGCTCTCGACCAGCGGGGTGATCAGCGCCAGTTGCCCACTGAGCAGTCCGCGAGTGAACAGGTCGAGGACCATGATCACCAGCCAGGCACCGGCGACCGCCCAGGTGACCGGGGACCTGCCGATCTCCATCCGATCGGTGAGCTTGGCGCCGGTCGCGTTCCGGGGTTGACGACCGGACTCGCGACCAGCGTGCACACAGTTGGGGCACTGGAAGCCGACCGAGGCCTGGATCATGCACTGGCCGCAGATGGGTCGCCCGCAGCGCTGGCAGAAGATCCCGGTCTGCCGATCCGGATGCAAATAGCAGGGCTGGAAGTCCGGCTCGGGTGCTCCGGGACCGTCGAAGATCGGGCCCTCGAACTCGGGGCCCGGCTGGCCGGAGGAGCTCATCGCACTCCCCCGACCGGATGCCGCAACCGTTCCATGATCAACTTCCTCAAGGAGTCAGAGAATGTCGACGGAGTTGATCACGACCTCGTCGACCGGACGATCCACCGGACCGGTCTTGACGCGACCGATCTGGTCGACGACATCGCGGCTGGCCTGGTCGGCCACCTCACCGAAGATGGTGTGGCGACGGTTCAGGTGCGGGGTCGGGCCAAGGGTGATGAAGAACTGTGAGCCGTTGGTACCCGGGCCGGCGTTGGCCATCGCCAGCAGGTAGGGACGATTGAAGCTGTGCTCGGGATGGAACTCGTCCTCGAACTCGTAGCCCGGACCGCCGGTGCCGACGCCGAGGGGATCGCCGCCCTGGATCATGAAGCCGCCGATCACCCGATGGAAGATCACCCCGTCATAGAACTTGTCGTTCTTCTTCTCGCCAGTCTCGGGGTGGGTCCACTCGCGCTCACCGGTCGCCAGGCCCGCGAAGTTCGCGACGGTCTTGGGCGATTCCAACTCGAACAGGTCGAGGGTGATGTCGCCGTGGTTGGTGTGCAGAACAGCCTTCTTGGGCACGGTCAAGCCTTTCTCATCGTCTGTGGCGGATCGATCACGGTGGATCGGGCCTCATCCTGTCATCAACCGTACGGTCGGCTCCCAATCACCCCGCCCTGGCCGCGTCACGGCTCGGGCGACGCCGCCGGACAACTCGGGCGCCGGGGCACGTGAAATGTCGAGAAATCTCCCCGCGAGTGTTCGATGCTGGTTCGGGCCCGCTACGGTGGGTCCCACTCCTTCAGACGTGGAGTACAACCCTTGCCCTGAGATTCGGAGGAATCGTGAAGCGCAACAAGAAGTCAGCCGCCGTTGACACGGCCGCTGGGCGTGTGCAGGTCGCCTACTGGCCCGACAGCAAGAAGTTCGGCCAGGCCGCAGAAGCCGTACGCGACAAGGTCGACCCCACCCTGCAGCAGGTCGCCGATCGCGTCGGCCCCCTGGCACAGCAGGCCCGCAAGAGCGGCGCACATTACGCCCACAATGCACTGGAGAAGGTCACTCCCGTGCTCGACGAGGCCTGGGAGAAGGTGACCCCGGCTGTCGAGTCCGCTCGTGACAAGGTGCAGGGCGATCTCCTGCCCAAGCTCAACGAGCTGTTGGCCGAGGCGGCCGACCACCCAGCCGCGAAGGAAGCAAGCAAGCGTGGCCGGGCCACGGCCGCCGCGCTGCGCGGTGAGCTCGAGGTGCCCAAGAAGCGCAACCGGGTCGGCAAGGTTCTGGCCGCTGTCGCGATCTTCGCCGCCATCGGCGGTGCCGTGGCGTACGCCCTGCGCAAGTTCCTCGACAACCGGGACGCCGAATGGGAAGCTCCGGCTCCCTCGGCCTACGGATCCTCCACGACGCCCAAGCGGGCCGAGAAGTCCCCCTGGGCGGCCAGCAGCGATGCGGTGAAGTCGGCGGACAGCTCGGCACCGTCGCGCGCCAAGAGTGACTCGACCGTCACCACGCCACCGGCCCAAGCCGGCGGTTCGGCCGCGACCCCGACGCCGGGGACCTCGTCGCAGAGCACGACCAGCGTCCCGAGCAGCAGCTCGGTGACCACGTCGAGCCCCTCCGGCACCAAGGCCGGCGGCGACAAGCTCGCCAGTGACAAGCACAGCAGTGACACCGGTGCCGACGACAAGGGCGACAAGGCCACCCCGGCCACCGTTGCCGGTGCAACGGGTGCCGCGACGACCAGCGGCTCGGGGACCTCGGTCACCGGTGCGGCCGACGATGCCACCGAGCGTCGTTCGTACGGTGCCGGCTCGTACGTGGGCACAAAGCCTCCGGCCGGATTCACCATCAAGGGCAACGAGCGCTCGATGAAGTACCACACCAGCGATTCGCCCGCCTATGAGCGGACCATCTCCGATGTGTGGTTCAACAGCGAGGAGGCCGCCGAGGCCAACGGATTCAGCAAGGCCCAGCGCTGACCTGATCTGTACCCCTCGA
>JAKDKP010000435.1 GCA_030453285.1 Propionibacteriales bacterium | reverse complement strand
GGACCTGGCCATGCGGTTCGATGACGTCGAGGTCCCCCAGCCGTCGCCGACGCCACCTCATCTGATGTACGCCGTCCCACCGCCGGGACCGGGCCGATGAGTCCACCGATCACGATCGGACGTGACGAGGCCCGCCGTCGCGCCGAAGAGGAGCTGGCCAAGGCCAAGTACCAGGGTCTGCCCACCTGGCTGCAAGATCTCCTTGGCTGGCTGGAGGATCGCCTGACCGATTTCGCCGAGCTCATTCGCCTGGCGAACCGGATCCCCTCATCCAGTGGGCCGGGAGAGTTCAATTGGATCTATCTGCTGGTGGTCATCGTTGTCGTGGTCGCCATTGTGCTGATGGGCTGGAAATTCGGCCTACCCACCTGGCGACGGCGGATCAAGGACGCCACCGTCTCGGCCGATCCGGAGCAGTCACCCGACGACTACCGCAGCATTGCCGACCGCGCCGCGGCCGCCCAGGAGTGGACCGTGGCCGTACGGGAACGGTTCCGGGCGCTGGTCCGTGAACTGGAGGAACGAACGATCATCGACCCCCGCCCGGCCCGGACCGCCCTGGAGGCCGCCGGGACCAGTGCCCGCATGTTGCCCGCAGTTGAACCCGAACTGCACGAAGGCGCCCTGCTGTTCAACGACGTGATGTATGGCGAACGGGTGGCCGATCAGCCCGGCTACGAGCGCATGGTGGCCATCGACGTTGCGGTCCGTACGGCGGCCAACACCTTCCGGCACTCCGACGAGGACGAGGACGACCTGCTCGAGGCCCCGGTGGCGGTGTGATCCGATGACGCAGACCCAACCGATGGCCGAACGCGAGCGGACTGATCGGCTGTCTGTCGTTGCCGCCGACCAGCCATCCGAGGTTCAGCACGACTCCGGACCGCCCGAGCAACCCCGGCGACGCGGCCGCCGATGGGTGGTGCCACTCATCCTGGGAGGACTGGCCAGCTTGCTGCTGATCGTCCTCCTGGCTACGGCTCTGGTGAACAGGGACCGTGCGACGTTCACCACCGATGAACACGGGTATGCCGCCATCCGGGCCCTGTTGGAGGACGAGGGGGTCACGGTCACCTCGACCACCCAACTGAGCGCAACCGTCAACCAGATCGGGCCGGACACAACGGTGGCGATCCTGCCCGGCCAGTACACCGAGGATCAGCTCCGGCGGCTGCTCGACGCGGGACCCGGCCGGATCGTGATGATCAACCCCAACTTCGTCTACCTGAGCAGCCAATCCGTACCAGTCGGTACGTCGAAGACCGGCGCTGGTGTCTATCAGCCGACCTGTGCCGATCCTGCCGCCGTACGAGCGGGCGCGGTCGAGCTCCCGCACACGGCCACGACGACCATAGCTCCGACCGCGACACTGTCCTGCTACGGCGGGGCCGAGGGTTCGCTCTATTCGGTGGTGCCCGTCGCCGGGGTGCCGGTGCACATCTTCAACGTGCCCTTCACCAACGACGTCCTGGCGCGCGAAGGCAATGCGGCGTTGGCCATGCAGGTGCTCGGTCAGCATGAGCGTCTGGTCTGGTACGAGCAGTCCGACGAGGGTCCCTCGATCGCCGAGCGCGGCATTGACGCGGACCCTTCACTGGTGGGACCCAACTGGCTGCACGCTGTGGCACTGGCCCTGCTGGCCCTGGTGCTCTGCGCGATCTGGCGGGGCCGGCGGCTCGGCCCGATCATCACCGAACGACTCCCCGTGGTCATTCCTGCCTCGGAGACCGTCGAGGGTCATGGCCGGTTGTACGCCCGGCTGGGAGTCCGCGAGCACGCCGCCAGGCAGTTGCGCACGGCCGCGCGGCGCCGGCTCGCCCGTCGGCTTGGCCACCTCGACGACCCCGAGGCGCTGGCCCAGAGCCTCGCCGACCGCACCGGCTACCCGTACGCCCACATCCGGCAATGGCTGGACGGCCCCGCACCTGTGACCGATGACGAACTCGTCATGCTGAAACGCCAACTCGACGCCCTTGAGCAGGAGGCACGCCAACCGTGACCGAACGAACACCGCCAGGACCGACGGCCGACCCCCACCGGAACCAAGCCGCGCTACCGCAGACCGACCAGGCGGGCCGACACCAGATGGCCCAGCCTCAGACGGGTTCGACTCAGAGCGCTCCGCACGCCGAACCGCACCAGGGCGATCCCCGACACCAGCAGCCGCCGGGGGCGCCACCGCAGTGGTCGGGTCCTCCGGCATCGCAGCCCAGTGCGCCGCCGCCGGGGGCGTACGGGCCGAACCCGACGTTCGCGCCCGGTGCGACGGGCCCGGAAACCGGTCGCGCTTCCGATGTCGAGCGGGCACCGGAGTCGGCGGCCCGGACGGCCCTGAACGCGCTGCGCGATGAGGTGGAGAAGGCCGTGGTCGGCCAGTCCTCGGCCGTCACCTCCATGATCATCGGTCTGTTGTGTCGTGGTCACGTGCTGCTCGAGGGTGTCCCGGGAACGGCGAAGACGCTGCTCGTCCGCGCCTTCTCGACCGCTCTGCAGATCGAGACCAAGCGGGTCCAGTTCACTCCCGATCTGATGCCCGGTGACATCACCGGAGCCCAGATCTACGACGCCCGGTCCGGTGAGTTCCATTTTCGCAAGGGACCCGTGTTCACCAACCTGATGCTGGCCGACGAGATCAACCGGACGCCGCCGAAGAGTCAGGCGGCCCTGCTCGAGGCGATGGAGGAGCGGCAGGTCAGCGTGGATGGCGAGTCGCTGCCCCTGCCGACACCGTTCATGGTGGCCGCCACCCAGAACCCGGTCGAGTTCGAGGGCACCTATCCCCTGCCGGAAGCTCAGTTGGACCGATTCCTGATGAAGATCAGGATCGAGCTGCCCGAACGCGGTGCCGAGATCGAGGTGCTGCGCCGGCACTCCGCCGGCTTCGATCCACGTGACCTGGCCGCGGCCGGGGTGCGCCCGGTCGCCTCGTCCGCGCATCTCGCCCAGGCGCGAGCCGAACTCGTCGACACCCTGGTCCAGCCTCAGGTGCTGGCCTATATCGTCGACGTCGTACGGGCCACTCGGATGTCTCCCTCGCTGCAGATCGGGGTGTCGCCGCGCGGGGCGACGGCCATCCTGAATGCTGCCAAGGCGTGGGCCTGGCTGCGGGTCGGCGCTACGTCTCCCCCGATGACGTGAAGACGCTGGCCTTCCCGACGCTGCGGCATCGGGTGACCCTGCGCCCCGAGGCCGAGATGGAGGGGATCGATGCCGATTCGGTGATCGAATCCATCCTGGCCTCCGTGCCGGTTCCGCGCTGAGGTCATCGTGGTCCTGACCTGGCGGGCGGCAGCCCTGGCC